>CADDYR010000260.1 GCA_902810765.1 Chloroflexota bacterium | reverse complement strand
GTCGAGGAGCGGGCGAGGATCCAGGGCTGGCTGTCGAGCGTCTGGGGCATATCGGCGATCATCGGCCCGGCGATAGGAGGCTTCTTCTCCGAGTACGCCTCCTGGCGCTGGATCTTCTACATCAACGTGCCCCTCGGCGCCGCGGCGCTCTTCGTGATCATCAGGTACCTGCACGAGTCAGTGGAGCGCAGGGGCCACAGGATAGACTTCCTCGGCACCGGGCTGCTCGCGGGCGGGTTTGGGCTGTTGATCCTGGGGCTGCTGAACGGCGGCGTGCGCTGGGCGTGGAGCTCGGGCGCGAGCATCGCGGTGTTCGCGCTCTCCCTTGCGCTGATCGCGGGCTTCCTCCTGCAGGAGCGCCGCGCGCCCGAGCCCGCCCTGCCGCTGTGGATCTTCCGCAGACGCCTGCTCGTCGGCGCCAACCTCTCCAGCGCGGCGCTCGGGCTGCTCTCCATCGGGCTCACCACCTTCCTGCCGACGTTCGCCCAGGGAGTGCTCGACACCGGCGCGGTGCTGGCGGGCTTCGTGCTCGCGGCCATGTCCATCACCTGGCCGCTCGCCTCCACCTTCTCCGGTCGCATCTATCTGCGCATCGGCTTCCGGGACACCGCGCTTATCGGCACGGGGCTGTGCGTGCTGTCGGGAGTGATATTCTCCGCTCTGCCGCGCTCGGCTCCGGTGTGGGCGGCGGCCGCGGGCAGCCTGGTGATGGGCGCCGGGCTCGGCCTGTTCTCCACCCCCGTCCTGGTGGGCATCCAGTCGGTCGTGGGCTGGAGCGGGCGCGGCGTGGTGACGGGGGCCAACATGTTCACGCGCCAGCTGGGGCAGGCGATAGGCGCGGCGATCTTCGGCACGATCGCCAACTCCTCCCTGCTCGCCTGGTTCGGCCACGCGCCGCACAGCATCGCGGCCCAGCTGCCGCATTCCGTCGACGCTGCGAGCAAGGCGCTCGGCAGGGGGGCTCACGCCGGACTCAGCCCCGCGGCCGTCGAGTTCATCCGCGAGGGGCTGTACTTCGCCACCCACCGGGTGTTCGTCTGCCTGGCGATCATCGCGGTCGCGGCTGTGTTCATCCTGCTGCTCACGCCGCGCGAGTTCAAGCCCCTGCGGCTCGGGGAGGAGGTCGAGCGCAGGCGCCCGGATGCCGCGCGAGGGCGCTCCGAGCTCGAGCGGGCTTGACAACTCCCGGTCGCATGCCGAAGATTGACGGTGCCGCGCTACGGTCGGGAGGCCGTCTCCACGCGCGAGGGCCGTCCAAACAAGCTCGGAGGAATCTATACACCCGATGAAGATCAAGGGTACGCACCACGTAGCGATCCTGTCACGGAACGTGCCGGAGCTCGCCTCGTTCTACTGCGAGAAGTTCGGAGTCATCGCACGCTGGCGCTGGCCGAACACTGGCATCGTGTTCCTGGACATGGGGGACACGCAGATAGAGCTCGTGCCTCAGCGCAACCCCACGGGCGCGCCGCCGGAGTTCCTGCAGGGCGTCGGGCTGAACCACATCGCGCTGCGAGTCGAGAACATAGATCAGCTGTACGAGGAGCTGGTCGCCTCGGGGGTCGAGCCGATAGAGGGGCCGACCAGCTTCGAGGACGTGCGCATCGCGTTCCTGAAGGACCTGGACGGAAACATCGTCGAGCTCGTGCAGGATCCGGGGCCGTAGCCATCCGGACTGTAGCGGGGTCGAGCCCGGCGGTGCGGAGGATGACCGATGACCTTGCCCAGCCGCAAGAAGCTGGCGGCAACAGGCACGACGGTCCGAGGGGTGGCGGTGCTCCTGAGCCTGATCTACTTCCTCGTGCTCGTGTTCGCCATGGCCTCGGGGCATCGCATCTTCCCCCTGCGCCCGAGCGATCCCAGGGGGCTGGCGCCGCTGCTGGCCGGGTGCCTCCTGCTCCTGAGCGGTGCCTTCGACCTGTACTTCAGCCGTGAGCTGGCGCAGATCGAGAACGAGAGCCGCGCGGAGGGGAGGAGGACGAGCCTGTTCCAGACCTCCGACCGGCCCGTCACCGAGCAGAAGTACTTGAGGAGCGGCCAGCGGTCCCTCGTGTTCAGCCTGATCTGGTTCGTCCTGGCGCTCATCCTTCAGCTGTAGACCTCTGAGCGGCGCCGACGCGCCCGCAGCGGTGAGGTAACCGGAGTGCTTTCCGAACGCGAGATGAACAGGATAGTCCTGGGAGACAACCTCGAGGTGCTCCGCACGATGCCGTCGGGCTCGGTGGACCTGATCTACGTCGACCCGCCCTTCAACACGGGCAGGCGGCAGACCCGCACCTCGATCCGCGCAGTGCTCGACCCCAACGGCGACCGCTCGGGATTCGGCGGGAGGCGCTACCGCACCGAGCGCCTCGGCTCGCTCTCCTACCTCGACATTCACGACGACTACCTCGCGTTCCTCGAGCCACGCCTGAGGGAGGCGCACCGCGTGCTCGCCCCCGACGGCTCGCTGTACTTCCACGTGGACTATCGCGAGGTCCACTACTGCAAGCTGCTGCTCGACGCGATCTTCGGGCGCGAGAACTTCCTGAACGAGATCATCTGGGCCTACGACTACGGCGGCCGAAGCACGCGCAGGTGGCCCGCCAAGCACGACAACATCCTGTACTACGCGAAGGATTCCTCGGACTACGTGTTCAATGCCGAAGATATAGACCGCGTCCCGTACATGGCCCCTGGGCTCGTGGGACCGGAGAAGGCCGCGCGGGGGAAGCTGCCCTCCGACTGCTGGTGGCTGACGATCGTGAGCCCGACGGGTCGGGAGAAGACGGGCTATCCGACCCAGAAGCCGTTGAAGCTCCTCGAGCGGATCGTGCGGGCGTCGTCCGACCCCGGCGACCTGGTGCTCGACTTCTTCGCGGGGAGCGGCACGACCGGCCTCGCGGCGCACAGGCTGGGCCGCAGGTTTGTGCTGGTGGACAGCAACCCCGATGCGGTGCGCGTGATGGCCCGAAGGTTCGAGGGGGTCCCGGTCGAGTTCGTGGGCTACGATCCGGTCTCGGAGTGAGCCAAGCGCAGTGATGGGCTCAGGATGACGTATGTGGTTGCCCGCCGGGCTCGCGCGCCGTCGCGACTCTGTAACGGGCATCGAAGTTGCGTTACAATAAGTGCTCGAGCACCCTCGGGGAGAGCGCGACGGGCTCGTTCGCCCGATGCCCGTGCGACCTCGGTACGAGCCCCCGACTCGTATAGCCGAGGCGTAATACCAAGTCCGGGTGAAGGCTTGAGTATGTCATTCTGAGGCCCGAAGGGCCGAAGAATCTGTAGACGCCCTTCGGGGCGGTCCCCTCACAGATCCTTCGCCTGCGGCTCAGGATGACAAGCGTGAGTGGCTCAGGATGACAAAAGGGTAGAGGGCGCAGGATGACAAGGGTAGGTGGCTCAGGATGACGACGCTTGATGGTGGCCCCAAACAGTGGAAGGGTAAGTGTCCAGCCCGGAATCGATATAACGTGGGCTCCCCGAACCCGAAGATCCGACGCTGAAAGGCTGGTCATGGCTGGAAACGCTCACGCAGACCTGATCTGGGAGATTGCCGAGCTTCTCCGTGGTGACTACAAGCAGTCCGACTACGGTAAGGTGATCCTGCCGTTCACGCTGCTGCGCAGACTGGATTGCGTGCTCGCGCCGACGAAGGCGAAGGTCCTCGAGACCTTCGAGGAACTCAGGAGCAGCGACTCCGATGGGGCAGAGATCACCGGAGCGATATAGATGGTCGCAGTAAAGACGCCGCAAGAGCAGAGAGTCGTCCTGCGCAACACGAGCTGGGAGACGTAAGAGCGGCTGCTCGCCGAGCACGAGGACAGCAGCGCCCCGCGCTTCACCTACTACAAGGGGGAGTTGGAGATAGTGAACCTGTCGCCAGAGCACGAGCGTTACGCGCCAGCCCTCGAGTGGATAGGGGATGCGCTGGCCGACGCGCTGTACCTGACCGTAGACAGCAGCTTCGGCTCGACCACGTTCCGTCGTGAGGGAGGCGGGCTTCGAAGCTGGCACGTGAGCTGCCGCCAGCCGAGGCGAGCAAAGTGCAGACGGCGGATGCTGGAGGGAGAGAATGATCGAGAGCGGCGTGAGAGATCGGGTGGGGCTGGCGATCCCGAACGGGGACTCCGCGGAGGTGGTGGAGGAGGTGATCCGCGCGGAACACGCGGGTGTCAGGCAGGTGTGGATGACGATGAGCTCAGGCCACCCCGACAGCCTCACGACGTTCGCGGCGGCCGCGGTCAGGACGAGCGCGATCCGGCTCGGCACCGCGATCGTGCCCACCTACCCGCGCCACCCGCTCCTTGCGGCGCAGCAGGCGCTGGCGATCGACTCCCTCGCGCCCGGACGCCTCAGGCTCGGCATCGGCCCCAGCCACCGCGCGACCATCGAGGACGTGTACGGGATAGACATGGGATCGCCGCTCGCGCAGATGCGCGAGTACACCCGGGTGCTGCGGGCGCTCAGCCAGGAGGGCAGCGTGGACTTCCGGGGCAGGTACTACCACGTGAGGGCATCTCTGCCGCGCACATCGCGGGTGCCGGTGCTCGTCTCGGCTCTGCGGGAGGGCTCGTTCCGTCTGGCGGGCGAGCTCGCCGACGGCGCGATCTCCTGGCTCTGCCCCCCGTCCTACCTGCTCGGGGCCTGTCTGCCCGCCCTGCGGGAGGGAGCCGATTCGGCGGGCCGGGAAGCTCCGCCCCTGGTGGCACAGGTGTCGGTTGCCCTCTCCGGGGACCGCGACGCAGCGCTCTCGGTCGGGCGCCGGATGGTCGAGGGGTACGCCCGCGCGCCGTTCTACGCGCGCATGTTCTCCAACGCGGGCTTCCCGCCCTCCCCGGACGGGTCGGTACCTGATGGCCTCGTGGACGCGCTCGTGATCTCGGGCGACGAGCAGGAGGTCGAGGCGCGCCTGCGCGAGCTGCTGGAGAGGGGGCTGGACGAGCTGCTGGTCCTGCTCGTGGCGGTGGAGGACGAGCCCGCCGAGCGGGAGCGGCTCACGAGGCTGATCGGGCGCCTCTGACCGGGCGAGCCCGCGTCACTCTATGAGCGCTCGCAGGCGTCGGGCGCACCAGCCACGCCAGGGCGACTCCTCCGGGTGCACGGCGAGCACGGCCAGGCACAGCGTCGCCTGAAACAGGTCCACCCGCGTCCGCCCGGCCCCATATCCGTAGCCCTCGAGGAACGACTCCCACAGCGAGGGGTCCGGAGACTCCAGGTAGCCCCTGATGTTCGCAAAGTCCCACTCAGGCAGCCACCCGCGGGCCATCTCCCAGTCCACGAGCGCGCGGACGCGCCACCTGCCCGACTCATCCGGCCCGACCCGCACGTTCGCCGCGTGGACATCGTGGTGCACCAGTCGCGGCGGCTCGTCGGGCGTGACGACACCG
>CADDYR010000259.1 GCA_902810765.1 Chloroflexota bacterium | reverse complement strand
GGGGGAGACCCTGCGGTGCGCGCGTCCGAGTGGAGCGACTGGCCGCGCCTCGCGACCGAGACCAGGCGGCTGGCCTCCCTCTGGGCCACGCGCGAGTGGAGGCCGTGCGTGGCGAGCACCGAGGACGGGCCCGCCGCCTACGCGCCGTACGAGCTCACCCACCTCCAGGGCTCCGCCCAGCTGTCGTTCCCGGAGAGCATCTCGGAGGCGATAGAGGCGTGCTCGGGCTCGACGGCCCGCATCGCCTCGCACGCCCAGCTCCGTGACCAGATCCTCGCCGAGCTCGACAGGCGCGCGGATCAGGTGCGGCAGCGGCTGGCGTCGCTGCGGCGCGAGCGCGAGGGGGCGGAGGACGCGGGCCGGCTCATGGAGGACGGCCGGATGGTGCTCGCGTACTCCCACGCCATCGAGCCCGGCGCGGAGGAGCTCAGGCTCGAGGACCGGACGATCAGGCTCGACCCGGAGCTCTCGCCGCAGGAGAACGCCCAGAGGCTGTTCGACGAGTACAGGCGGCGCAGGCGCGCGACCGAGGAGCTGCCGAAGCTGATCGAGCGCGCGGAGGAGGAGCTCGCCCTGACCGAGGAGTACCGCACCTACGCCGGCCTGGCATCCGGCCACGCCGAGCTGGCGCAGCTCAGGCAGGAGGCGGCCGCAGCGGGCGCGCTGCGGGAGGCGCAGCCCGGAGGACGGAAGCAGCCACCCGCCCCGAAGGTCTCGTCCTTCACGGCACCCGACGGCACGAGGGTGCTCGTCGGCAAGAGCGCCGCGCAGAACGCGAGGGTGCTCGACGCCGCGTCCCCCGGCGACTGGTGGTTCCACGCCCGCGACGGCCGGGGAGGGCACGTCGTCGCCCGCACGGGCGGTGCCGAGCCCTCCACAGAGACGCTCACGCTCGCCGCGGAGACCGCCGCGTACTACAGCTCGCTACGCGAGTCGCCCTCGGTGGAGGTCGTGTACACCCAGATCAGGAACGTGCGGAGGATCAAGGGCTCGTGGCCAGGGCACGTCACCTACCGCAACGAGCGTAGCGCGCGCGTCCGCCCCCGCGACCACCTGGGCGAGTCGGGGTAGCTAAGCGACCTTCGCGAAGACTATCCCCAGCTCGTACAGCAGGTACATCGGCACCGCCACGATCATCAGGTCCACCGGGTCCCACGTCGGCGTGAGCACGGCGGCGATCGCGAGGATGCCGATGAACACGTACCGGCGCACGCTCGACACTTTCTGAATCGAGACCACGCCGGACTTGATCGCTATGTACACGAAGAACGGCGTGAGGAACGTCACGCCCAGGGCGAGCAGGAAGCGCGTGACGAACGTGATGTAGTCGCTGATCTTCAGCATGACGCCGATCTCGTCCGAGCCCCAGCCGAGGAGCACCCGCAGCGCCGTCGGCAGGACGACGTAGTAGCCGAATGCCACGCCTCCCGCGAAGAAGACCGAGACGAGGGGGAGCGCGCGCAGGAGGTACCGTCGCTCCTTGCGGGTAAGTCCGGGGCTGATGAACGCGATGATCTGGTAGACGATCACCGGCACGGCCAGCGCTACCCCGGCCATGAACGCGACCTTCATGTACGCGCCGAACTTCTCGAGAGGGGTGATCGCGATGAGGTTGTGCTGATACTTCGGCGGGATCAGCCAGATGTACGCGTTGATTATCTGCTGGATGAAAGCGAAGGCGACCACCATCCCGGCCACGACGCCGAGGGACATCTTGATGAGCCGCGAGCGCAGCTCCGCCAGGTGCTCGGCGAGCGTCATCTCGTGGCCGGAGAACTCCAAGCCTTCCTGCTGAGGGGGAGTCGTCACGGGGCTGTCCGGGTCGCTAGGCGCCAATATGCTCCTGCCTGTTCTCTCCCCTAGCGAGGGGGCTCTTCGATCAACAGATTCGCCACGGTAACTCCGCTGGCTACCGTCAGAACGGCAGCACCGCTCGTCACGTCGGGCTGCCTGTGGTCCTACGGCTGCCTCTGCCCGTCGTTTTGAGGCCCGAAGGGCCGAAGAATCCCCTGCAAGCTCCTTTGCGCGTTACCCCATCACAGATCCTTCGCTTCGCTCAGGATGACGAGGGTGAGTGGCATCAGGATCACAGGTGCACGTGGCTGAGCGCGACAGGAGAGATTGATTCAGAGCGGCTGGCCGCCATCTTCTCTACGATCTTGCGCCACAGCCGTCAGGCTATGCGCCCGAGCAGTATACCAAGCTCGAACAGCAGATACATCGGTATCGCCACGATCATCAGGTTGACCGGGTCCCACGTCGGGGTGATGATCGCCGCGATCACGAGTATCCCGATGAAGACGTAGCGCCGGATGGAGGTGAACTTCCGCACGCTGACGACGTTCAGCTTGATGAGGATGTAGACGAAGAACGGCGTCAGGAAGGAGATGCCGATCGCCAGCAGGAAGTTCACCACGAACGAGATGAAGTTGCTGATGCGGGGAGTGACCTCGATCTGTGCGGTGCCGAACCCGAACAGCCAGTTCAGCGCACGGGGCATGACGACGAAGTACCCGAACGCGATGCCCATCATGAACAGCCCCGTCACCGCTGGGAGCGCCCGGAAGACGTAGCGCCTCTCCCTGCGCGTGAGCCCGGGGCTGATGAACGCGATCGCCTGGTAGACCAGCAGCGGCATCGCGAGCACGATCCCGCAGAGGAAGGCGACCTTCATGTACGCGCCGAACTTCTCGAGCGGGGTGATCGCGATCGTGTGGTACTTCGGCGGCACCAGCCTCAGCAGGATCTCCATGATCTGCTGGATGAAGCCGAAGCTGATGACCATCCCGATCACGACGCCGATGACGCACTTGATGAGCCGAGAGCGCAACTCGGCGAGGTGCTCGGTGAGGGTCATCTCCTCGCCGGTGTACTCCACCTCGTCCTCTGAATCCACTTGCTGGGTAGTCATATCGTATTGTACCCTAACGGAACGGGTGCTCCCATGAGGAGAGCACCCGGACGTGGTCGGGGGTGAGCGGCTACGACGACTTGTGGGACTCGATGTAGTCGAGCGCGTCCTGAACGGTCACGATCTGCTCCGCGTCCTCGTCGGGAATACTCAGGCCGAACTCGTCCTCGAGCGCCATGATCAGCTCGACGACCTCGAGCGAGTCGGCGTGCAGGTCCTCGACGAACTTGGACTCCGGCTTGATCTCCTCCTCGCTCACGTGCAGGCGCTCCGCCACCATGCCCCTGAGCTTGTCGTACTGCTGGTCTTCCACTACTTACCTCCGAAAAGTGTGATGGGTGCGGTCCGGACATCCCTCAGACAGATAATATACTGTCAGGGCTCTTCCTGCGCAACGGGTCCATCCCCCTGCCGCTCCGCAGCCTCCGACGCGATCGTGCCGAGCACCCCGTTGACGAACCTGCGCGACGCGTCGCTGCCGTACTCCTTGGCGAGCTCCACCGCCTCGTTGATCGCGGCCTTGATCGGCACCTCCCGCCCGTGCAGCATCTCGAAGAGGGCAACCCTGAGTATGTTGTGGTCCACCCTCGCCATCTGCTCGAGCGGCCACGTCGGCGCGGCGCGGGCTATCAGCACGTCGTACTCCTCGCGGTGCTCCCAGGCTCCGGCGACCAGCTTCCCTGCGTACTCCGCCGCCACCTCCGGGAACTCCTCCTCCTCGAGCCTCCGCCGGAGCACGTCTTCCGGAGGGCGGCGCGAGAAATCGGCCTCGAACAGCGCCTGCATCGCGAGCGCCCGCGCGAGGTGACGCTGCTCCGCGAACCAGCCGCGCCTGGTCTGGGCACTCATCATCGCAGCTCGGGGTGAAAGTGGTCCTCTATATAGCCGGTGTTCACTCTGCCCGCCCGAAAGTCGTCGTCCTGAAGCACCCCGGAGTGGAACGGGATCGTCGTGGTGACGCCGGAGATGATTGCCTCCTCGAGCGCCCTGAGCATCCTCCGCACGGCCTCTTCCCGCGTCTCCCCCCACGCCACGAACTTCGCGAGCAGCGAGTCGTAGTGGGTAGGTACAGTGTAGCCGCTGTAGAGGTGCGAGTCCACTCGGATCCCGGGCCCCCCGGGCGGCAGGTACAGGTCCACCGTCCCGGCCTGCGGGCAGAATCCGCGCTCGTGGTCCTCGGCGGTGATCCTGCACTCTATCGCGTGGCCCCTGGGACGCACATCCTTCTGCGCGATCGTGAGCTCCTCTCCGGCCGCGAGCCTGATCTGCCACTTCACTATGTCCACTCCGGTGACCATCTCGGTGACGGTGTGCTCGACCTGCACGCGCGTGTTCATCTCGATGAAGTAGAACCTGTCCGGCTCCTCGAATAGGAACTCGAACGTGCTCACGTTGTGGAATCCGAGCTGCCTGCACGCCTTGAGCACGGACTTCGTGAGGGCGTCCCGCGTCTTCGAAGGGAGGCCCGGCGCGGGCGACTCCTCTATGAGCTTCTGGGAGCGCCTCTGGATCGAGCAGTCGCGCTCGCCCAGGTGAATGACGTGGCCGTGCTTGTCCCCCAGCACCTGCACCTCGACGTGGCGCGGGTTGAGGAGCCTGCGCTCCATGTACAGCCGGCCGTCGCCGAAGGCCGCCTCTGCTTCGGAGGAGGCGACCGAGAACCCGCTCTCGAGCTCCTCGGGGGCGTCGACGGCGCGCATGCCCCGCCCTCCGCCCCCGGAGACAGCCTTGAGCAGCACCGGGTAGCCTATCTCGCGCGCGATCCGCGCCGCCCGCTCGACCCCCGTGATCGGCTCGTCCACGCCCGGCACGACCGGCACCCCCGCCTCGCGCATCGTCTTGCGGGCCAGCGCCTTGTCGCTCATCCGCTCGATGACCTCGCGTGGCGGTCCGATGAGGGTGATGCCCACCCGCTCGCAGATCTCGGCGAAATACGTGTTCTCCGAGAGGAACCCGTAGCCGGGGTGGATCGCCTCACAGCCGGTGATGAGCGCGGCGCTGATCACGGAGGGGGTGCTGAGGTAGGAGCGGGCGCTGGGGGCCGGCCCGATGCACACCGACTCGTCGGCCATGCGCACGGCGAGCGAGTCGCGGTCGGCCTCGGAGTAGGCCACGACCGCGCGCACGCCCAGCTCGTGACAGGCTCGAACGATTCTCACGGCTATCTCGCCGCGGTTGGCCACGAGGATCTTGTCGAACACGCCGCCTAGCTACCCGCTTCCACCACGAGGTCGTCCGAGCACTCCGCCCTCGCCTCCGGCAGCGTCCGCCGCACGAGGCCCGTGAGCACCCTGCCCGGCCCGATCTCCACATACCTCCGCACGCCCCTCCGCCACAGGTACTCGAGTGACTGCAGCCAGCGGACCGGTGAGTACAGCTGCTCGGCGAGCTCGCGCCGGACCTCTGCCGAGGTGAGAAGCGGCTCGGCCCGCACGTTGCCCACTACCGGCACGCGAGGGT
>CADDYR010000258.1 GCA_902810765.1 Chloroflexota bacterium | reverse complement strand
CCCCCTCCCTCTCCTGGCTCCTCCCCGCGCTTCGGGTGGCGTGTGAGCCCCGCGGACGACCGGGAGCTGGGCAGCGTCCTACCCCTTGCCCTCGGTGCTTCTGAGCTCTGGTGAGGGGAGGTGCCGAGGCCGAGCGCGCAGTTGGGCTGAGGCCGAGGGAGTGGATGGAGGCGGCGGGAGGGTATATCGCGCGCAAGAAGAAGCGGTGGTGCTCGTCCTCGGGCTGGGGGACGAGCACCACCTCGAACGGGCCGCCCTCCAGCTGCTCCTGCCTCGGAAGAACTCCGGCCTACGCCTCCATACCCCCCTACATATCCCAGGGGCTACGACCGCCCCGGGCATCGAGCTGCAGCAGCGGGTGTCGAGCGTGTGCCCGACATCACCCGGCGGGCGCGATCCGCGCTCCATGCAGTTTGGGGTTCTGGAACGAATGGACCTTGAGCGGGAGATCGGGCTGAGGCTCCGAGGGGGACCTTGTGCGCACCTTCGCTATCGCCGCCCTCAGGTGAGACCTTCACGGGGCTTGCGCACGGGCTCGAGCCCCGCCCGGCCGACCTCAGCACCGCCTCTCGCGCGCTTCCCCACGGACCGGAGCCGCCGTGCAAGCTCTTCACCGCGCTCCTTCGGTCTCGGGTTTCAACCGTAGAATGCCGTGCCGACGATGCAGCAGATCCCCCGCCGGGGGCCGGGCCCTTCAATTCGGGAGCCTTCGGACGAGCTCTCGGGACGCCCCGTCAGCTGTCCGGTTCGGCACGACCGGCGAGCAGCCGGACGAACTCTCGGGGGCTTGTGATCCTCAGCCCCTCGACCTCGCCCAGGCTCAGCAGGTCGTCGTCCCCGGTCACGAGGTACTCGGCCCGGCCGACGAGCGCGTACGCCAAGAGGTAGTCGTCCCTCGGATCGCGCACCACCCGGGGGATCTCCGCCTCGACGGCCTCCACCACCTCGCCCGTCTCCCGGAGCATCTGAACGAACCGCTCGGCCTGGTTGGTCGTGATCCGCTGCGCGAGGTACGGCTTGGTGCCGACCTTCTCCGCGAACTCACGCACCACCTCCTCCGGGAGCAGCAGCGTGAACCTCCCCTCCAGCGCCGCCGTCACGAGCGCGTCGACCGGCGACTCCTCCCCGCCTCCGAGCAGGTAGCTGACGAGGATGTTCGTGTCGAGCAGCGCGCGCATCGGCTCGCGCCTATGCCCTGAACCCGACCTTCCCCTCCCTCACCAGGTCCTCGACGAGCTCGCGCGAGAACCGCTCGGCCAGCTCATCCGCCTGTTCCTGCGAGAGGTCCCGGTTGCGCGCCCTCACCTCGGTGCGCAGCCTGCTCATCCTCTCCAGCACCTCGGCACGGCGCTGTCGCTCCCTGGCGGCCTCGAGCCTCCCGTACTCGGCGAACGAGATGATCACGGCGGCCGGCTCTCCCCGCCTCTCTACGATCACCTCGTCCTCGTGCTCCCGGACCCAGCCTATGAGGGCGCTCAGTTTGTCCTTGGCTTCCTTTGTGGACACGACCTTCGGCACGGACGACCCCCTTGTTAGCTAATACTATAGCCAGTATAGTAGCTCTTTGCGCCCGAGTCAAAGGGCGCTCGTCGGGAGGACACCCCTGGGCGGCTCAAGGGATATGTCACGGCCCCGGGCGTCTCGGCGCGTGAGCCTCTTCGGGCCGATCGGCGTCCGGCATCGACACGGGAGAGCCGCAGGCCATCCTTCCGAAATCGGTGTTATGAGGTCCTCGCACGCCACCTCACGGCGAGGTCGCTCAGGCCGGGCGTCCGGTCAAGACGTCTGTCGTATTGGTCGCCCGGGAGCATCCCCTTCAGGAAGGGTATCACCTCGGGCGGTACGGCCCAGAGCTGCGTGGTGCCCTCCGCGTGCAGCATCAGCACGTGCCCGCCTGCGTACCGGCCCTCGCACACTTCCTCAGAGGATGCTGCACGTATCCGGTGGCCGGGCTTATGTTTATCCCCATCGCGAGCAACGCGGCGTGCACGCGCCACTCGCCCAGCTCCGGATTCTCCTGCAGCTTTCTGATCTCGTTGACGACCCCAAGCGTTGTCTTCGTTACCGGCTCCCTGGGAGCGTGAGACCTGTCCGGCATCCCCGCGAACTGCCCCTCCGCCCACCGCTTGAGGGTGTCGTAGACCGTATGCCGGGTCGTGCCCGAGTACTTAGAGATAGTGCCAACCCGCCAGCCGTCCGCGTGCAGCCGCACGATGGCGAGGCGCCTCTTGACGGGATCCGGTATCTGGTGGTACCGGGTGGAGACGGAAGGAGCGGGGCCGGCGGCCAGTACCTTCTTCACCGTGATGTGGGAGGGGCGCCTGCCGAATCGGACGTGGCACACCTCGGCGATCTCCCGAAGAGACATCTCGGGCACCTCCGCGCAGGTCCACGATGAGTTGCCTCATCGGAGGAGGCAGGCCGCGCGGATCCTCGACCGGCTCGCGCCTGTGCGCGGGGAACAGGATGCTGCGTTCGTTCTCGCCCGTCTCCTTCGCGCGCTCCCCGGCCGTCTCGCCCCACAGGACGACGGGGCGCACCAGTTCGTACGCCACCTGCTCCGGCCACTTCGTGACCAGGCGTAGCTGCGACCAATCCTCCGTCCGCTCGCGTGCGGCGCGTTTCTTCCTCGGCATCGTTGTCCCTCCGGCCCTCAGGTCGTCGGGTCTTGACGCGCCCCGGCGGCGGGTCCAGCGCCGGGATCCCTTATCTTCAGATCGCCATCGATCTCCAGCGTCAGCCGAGACGCCCCGGCACCCCACGTCGCGCCGTACCTGACGGAAGGCTCGGTCGCCGGCAGTCCGGATACGTCACCCTCTACCCTTGCCTGGACGACAAGATCGGCGACAGTAGGCCAATGCACATCAACATCGCCCTCAACTATAAAATGGTATTCCTGACCTGGCGCGAACGCGGCGTCGAGGATCATATCTCCAGACACGCGTAGAGGGGCGAAGCTGTTGAAGAAACCTCGAAGCTCTACATCGCCCTCCACCCTCTCTATGTCGACCTCGCCAGTCACTGTCTCCAAGTAGAGGTCCCCGGATACTCTCTCAAGCCTCAGATTGGCGATGTCTCTTACGCTCGTATCCCCCTCCACCTTGCCGACGACACATCTTTCACCTATCTCCCGCAGATCCAAGTCTCCGCTTGCCCGCTCGATCTCGACGACAGCCAAGCGCTCAAAGCGTGCATCTTTGTCCATCCGTCCAACTCTCACTCCGGCATTACGCGGAACCCGCATGCTCAGCGTCGTCTGTTGTCCTTCCGGCAGCCGTTCCGGGCGCTGGGTACCGACGTCGATGAACACTGTGCCGGAGTTATCGTGACCTTCTACCTCCAAATTAATTGAGCACCTATCGATCACGATCGTAGTTGCATCGCTGAATACATTGATATTGTTCTCCATCAGTAAATATCCCCCTTATCGCTACAAAGCCACCGTCGGGAACAACCGTCACGACGATCATCGCTGGCACCCGGCTCCAACGTGCCTCACCAATCCAGCACCGAGACACAACCGTGAATGACCGGGAATTTGCCGCTGCGTGTATCGGGAGCCACGCTTGGAGGCTTGCAGAGACCGAATGAAGGTCTACACGTTCCATTCCGATTCGCGCGTGCGTTTATGTTAGGGGCCCTCTCTGTATCTTTCATCCCTTGTCTCTCGAGTAACCTGTGCGCGAGGTCTGCCGCCGCCGAGAAGCACCAAGGCCGCAAAGCCTGCCACCGCGTAAGTGCAGGCGGAAGCGTTCAGCAGCGGGAGGACACCCACCACATCCCCCAGGGCGCCTCCAACACCTGAGCCCAGCAGCGCCAGGAGCGCCACACTTGTGCCGTGTGCGGCAAACACTCGTCCCAGATACCCATCGTCTACATTGGTCTGGAGCAGAGTCTGCTGACCAACCTCCGAAGCGATAACCGGCACGACCACCAGTGTACTGAGTACGAGGGCCGATGGTACGATGGGAAGATGCAGCAGCGGAATGTAGGGCAGGTTCCACAAGGCGAGGCTGATCACCCCAGCCAGCACATAGCCGACGGCCACGAGGTTGCCGGGCCGCACGAGGCTGCTCACGTGACCGACGGCAACGCCTCCGATCAGTCCTCCGACCGCTTCGGCACTAGTGAGTAATCCGAACACCTGAGGGCCGCTTGCCAAAATATCCTTCACCCAAGCCGGGTACAGCGCGCTGAGAATGCTGTTCGCCGCAGCTGCGGTCAGCGCTACCACAAAGACGCCCGAGACGATGCTGTGCCGCCCCACCAGCCTTAGCCCGTCCAGCCATTCCCCCCAGAATGCGGCCCAGGCCGACCTCGCCGCGGACTTGATCTCCTCTGCCCGAGGTAGGGACGGCACTTCGATGAAGCCGATCATGGCGCCGGCCACAAGGAAGGAGGCGCTGTCGGCGAGCACTACGCCGGGGAGCCCCAGTGCCCCGAGCAGCACCCCCGCGACAGCGGGGCCGAGCAGCTTCGCGATGCTATTGTTCAAGACGTTCAGCGAGTTGGCAGCGCCGAGGCGATCCCGGCCGGCCAGCACGGGCAGCAGCGCGCTCTCGGCCGGTGCGAAGAACGCTGCTATAGCGGACTGTACGAAGACCACGATGTAGGCTACCCACAGCCACCCACCAGAAGCCTCCAGAAGGAGCAGCAGCACGATAACCGTGCGGATCAGGTTAGTAGCCATCATCGTCCGCTTGCGATCCCAACGGTCCACGAATACCCCTGCTACCGACCCGAGCAACACCATCGGTGCGAAGGAGGCGACTAGCAACCCGCCGGCTGCGAGGGTTGATTCCGTCTGATCGTAGATATAGAAGGTGAGGCCAGTATCGAGCAGCCAATCGCCCATAAGCGAGATCAGGCCGCCGAACCACAGCAGGGCGAAGTTGCGCTGGCGCAGGGTGGTGATCATCGTCGGTCTCCCCTACCGCCGAACGCCTACCGCAGGCCCGGAGCTGTAGACCGCCAGCAGCTCGAAGGTGTCCCGTGTAGTGACGACGTCGAGCCTCGCCCGCCCCCCGATGCTCTCGAAGCCCGTCACGATCGCCGCGGTCCCACCGACCTCCACCTCTCGCCTGGGCGGCAGTGTGCGCATCCGGGGATGCTCGCGCCAGAACCGCCGCGCTTCGGGCAGGGCCAGGGCGAGCGCCTCGAGGCCGATCTCGACGGAGAAGCCGCATGCCGGGCAGCCCACGCGGACTGCGGGGACGTCCCGGAGGGGAGACGCGCCACGCGGTGCGGCCGGGTCCAGGCCCCGTCCTATGGGCACGTGGCGTGCGCAGCCCGGGCACTCGGCCACCCCGCGCGCGCAGCTCTCCTTGTAATACGCCGCCGCAGCCAGTATCACCCTCCACATGGCCGGCTTGAAGCCTCCGACGCCGTCGGACATC
>CADDYR010000257.1 GCA_902810765.1 Chloroflexota bacterium | reverse complement strand
GCCCACCCCCGTGATCTCCTCCTCCGGCGGATTCGCCCACGCCACCCCTGCCACGTACTCCGGAAAGTACAAGGAATCGCCCGAGCTCGCCGCGCTCGTGAAGGCGGGCAAGCTCCCTCCCGTCGAGAAGCGTCTGCCCGAGAACCCCTACGTCGTGCCCCACGCCTGGCTCACAGAGGGCAAGTACGGCGGGCAGATGCGCTGGGTGTGCTCCGACACGGGCGACTGGGGCACGACCCACCTCGTACAGGAGAGCATGTACGGGCACTCGCCGCTCAGGTGGCTCAAGGACGGGCTCGAGATCGGCCCCGGCATGGCCGAGAGCTGGGAGGCGAACGAGGACCTCTCGGTGTGGACCCTTCACTTCCGCAAGGGGCTCAAGTGGTCCGATGGCGCCCCCTGGACGGTGGACGACATCATCTTCTGGTGGGAGGACATCGTCGGTAACCCCAAGCTCGACCAGCTCCCGCCCGAGGAGCTGAAGTCCGGCAAGGGCACCCCCGTCACGATGAAGAAGCTCGACGACGTGACGCTCCAGCTCGCGTTCGACGCGCCCAGCCCGCTGACGGCCGACCGCCTCTCCAACTGGGTCAAGCGCGGGATCGGCACCCCGGCCTGGATGGACTGCAAGCACTACATGCAGCAGTTCCACATCAAGTACAACAAGAAGCTCAACCCGAAGAAGTGGACCAAGACGTTCTACTCGAAGGACGACTGGGCCACCAACCCGGACAACCCCACGATGACGGGGTGGAAGCTCTCCAAGTACAAGAAGGGACAGTACTCGGTCTGGGAGCGAAACCCCTACTACTACGCGATAGACAAGTGGGGGAACCAGCTGCCGTACATGGACGGCATCACCATGACCAACTACCAGGACCCGCAGGTGATGAGGCTCAACATCCAGCAGGGCAAGGCCGACTGGGTGCACGGGGTCTTCGTCGGCCTCGGGCTGAACGACGTGTCCTCCCTGAAGTCCTCGCAGGGCAACAGCAAGCTGGAGGTGCGGTTCTGGGACTCGGGCTCCGGCTCGGACACCACCTGGTTCTTCAACTACGACTACCACGACGAGAAGTACCGCAACCTCTTCCGTGAGCCTAAGTTCCGCAAGGCGCTCTCGCACGCCTACAACCGCAAGGAGGCCCAGAAGGTCATCTACTACAAGACCGGCGAGCTCACCACCGGCACGTTCAGCCCCCACGCTATCGAGTACCACGTCGGCAAGGGGCCGGATGTGTACAGGCAGTGGCGGGACAGCGCGGTGGACTACGACCCCGGGAAGGCGAAGGCGCTGCTCGACGAGCTCGGGCTGAAGGATACGGACGGCGACGGGTACCGCGAGCTGCCCGACGGCTCGAAGCTGCTGATAACCCTCGACTACACGAGCGACATGCCCCAGAACAACAAGTTCGTCATCGGCTACGAGCAGCTCACGCGCGACTGGAAGGCGGTCGGCATCCGGGCTCAGATGAACCCGGTGACCCCCACCAGCTTCGGTGACATGTGGAGCGCCGGCAAGCTGATGACCCACACCAACTGGGACGTCGGCGACGGCCCGAACCACCTGGTGTATCCGCAGTGGCTGCTCTCGAACGACAACGCCCACTGGGCTCCGCTCGAGGGCCAGTGGTACCAGATGCTGGGCTCTCCGAAGATCGAGAAGGAGCTGAACGTCGACCCGTGGAAGCGACACCCGCCGCGGATAGAGCCCGAGAAGGGCGGGCCGATAGACCGGCTGTGGAGCATCTACGAGCGGACGAAGACCGAGCCGGACTTCACCAGGCGCACCCGCCTCGTGTGGGACATGATCAAGATCCACATCGAGGACGGCCCGTTCTTCACGGGCACGGTCGCGAACTATCCGCAGGTCGAGCTCGTGAAGCAGGGACTCATGAACGTGCCGAAGCGGGAGGACCTCGCCCGTCACGGCTGGGTGAACCCCTGGATCATGCCCTGCCCGGCGGTGTACGACACCGAGGCATTCTACTGGGACGACCCTGGCGCCCACAGCTAGGGCGCGAGGGGTATCAGACGGGAGGCTGCGGCGGCTGAGCCTGCTCGGCGTGCGGGGCGAAGGCGGAGACGCCGGTGATCTCCCGCCCCACGATGAGCGACTGGATCGTGTCCGTGCCCTCGTAGGTGTACACCGCCTCGACGTCCGCCCAGTGCCGCGCGACGTGGTGGTCTAGCAGGATGCCGTTGCCTCCGAGCAGGTCCCGGGCCTGCGCGACCACCCACCTCGCCTTCTGCGCGTTGTGCATCTTCGCGAGCGAGGCCATCCCCTCGGTCATCCAGCGCTGCTCCACGAGCTGGCTCAGGCGGTAGCTCAGCAGCTGCATGCTCGTGATCTCGGCCAGCATCTTCGCGAGCCTCGTCTGCACGTCCTGGTACGCCACGAGCGGCCTGCCGAACTGCACCCGACGCCGGGCGTAGGCGAGCGCGAGCTCGTAGGCCGCGACCGCGTGCCCCAGGGCCTCCCACGCCACCCCGAACCTCGTCGCGACCAGCACCTTGCCCGTGTCCTTGAACGTCCGGGCTTTCTCCAGCCGGTGCTCGACCGGCACCCTCACGCCGCGGAGCCTGACGTTCGCCTGCCACACCGCTCGCTTCGACGTCTTGCCCCTGATCACCTCGGCCTCGAAGCCGGGCGTGCCCTTCTCGACGATGAAGCCCCCGACGTGTCCCTCGTCGTCCCGGGCCCACACGATCGTCAGGTCCGCGAAGGAGGCGTTGCCGATCCAGCGCTTCTCGCCGTCTATCACGTACTCGTCTCCCTCGCGCCTCGCGCGGCTCTCCAGCAGCACCACATCGGAGCCGTGGTCGGGCTCGGTGAGGGCGAACGCGCCGATCCTCTCCATGCGGGCCATCGGCGGCAGCCACCTCATCCGCTGCTCGTTCGAGCCCAGGAGGGCGATCGCCATCATCGCGAGCCCCGAGTGGACGCCGAAGAACGCGCTGACGCTGCCGTCCCCGCGCGACAGCTCCATCGCGACCAGCCCCATCGCCACCGCGCTCATGCCCGGACAGCCCAGGATGGTGGGGATCGAGCCGCCCGCGATGCGGAGCGCAGCCATCTTCGGGATGAGCTCGAAAGGAAACTCCTCGCGCTGCCAGTAGTCGCTGATGATCGGGATCACCTCCCGATCGCAGAAGGCGCGCACCTTGTCGCGGATCGCGCGCTCCTCGTCGGTGAGCAGCTCCTCGAGCAGGTAGTAGTCGGTCCCGGTGCCGGGAGCGAGTTCGAAGGCCATTCGGTGTCCCCTTCCGCGCAAGAACCGGTGCGCCCGGCCTTCAGCAAGTTGCCTGCCCGTGCAGGGGTTCGAGCACGGGGTAGGGAAGGCCCCCTACAGGACGGATCGGGCGACCCCGACGCGGGCCGACGCCCGCCTCGCGCGCACCGACTCCGCGAGCCCACGCAGCACGGGCACGGTCATCTCCCAACCCATGCACCCGTCCGTGATGCTCTGACCGTACACGAGCCGGGACCTGTCGGTGAGCTTCTGGTAGCCCTCCACCAGGAAGCTCTCGAGCATCACCCCGATGATGCCGCGCTCTCCCTCCGCTATCTGCTCGGAGACCTCGGCGGCCACCGCCGGCTGGCGGCGGTAGTCCTTCCCGGAGTTGCCGTGGCTCGCGTCTATCATCAGCCTCCGGTCGAGGCCCACCCTCTCGAGCGAGTCGAGCGCGGCACGTACGTGCTCCCGGTCGTAGTTCGGGCCGGTCCTGCCTCCCCGCAGGATGAGGTGGCAGTCGCGGTTGCCCTCGGTCACGACGATCGCAGCGATGCCCTGCTCGGTCACGCTGAGGAACCTGTGCGGGCTGGCCGCCGCGCGGATCGCGTCCACGGCGATCTGCACCCCGCCGGCTGTGCCGTTCTTGAAGCCGACGGGCATCGAGAGCCCGGAGGCGAGTGCCCGGTGCACCTGGCTCTCGGTGGTGCGCGCGCCGATCGCTCCCCACGCCACCGCGTCGGCGAAGAACTGCGGCGAGATCGGGTCCAGAAACTCGCACCCCGCGCTCAGGCCGAGCGACACCACGTCCAGGAGGAGCTGGCGCGCGAGCTGCAGCCCCTCGTTGATCGCGTAGCTGTCGTCCAGGTGCGGGTCGTTGATCAGCCCCTTCCAGCCGAGGGTGGTCCGAGGCTTCTCGAAGTACACACGCATCACGATGCAGAGCTCGTCGGACAGCTCCTCCGAGACCCTCCTCAGTCGCTGCGCATACTCGAGCGCGGCCGCCGGGTCGTGGATGGAGCATGGGCCGACCACGACGAGCAGCCGGTCGTCCTCCCCGCTCAGGATCGCGCCGATCTCGCGCCTGTACCGGTTGACACGCTCTCCCCCATCGGCCGGGAGCGGCAGCTGCTCGATAAGGATCGCGGGAGGGACGAGCGGCCGGATGCTCTCTATCCGGAGGTCGCGCGTCCTCGGCGGCCAGTGCTCGGCGGAGGAGAGCGACTCCTCGACGCAGCCGAGGTCCTCGAACAGCTCCGGAGACCGCGAGGAGAGCTCTCCGTCCAGCCTCACGACCGTCCGCCTGCCTCCCTCGAACACCTCGGCGGAGAGGCCGGCGGCCTCCGCCCTCCCCAGCACTGCCCACAGCTCCTCCCGGGTGGCTCCCGGTCTCAGGATAAGCATCATGTTACGTCTGGTCCCCTCGCTGTGCGGTGATCTCGTGCGCCGCCGAAGGCGGGCGGCGCGCTCCAATGTAGCGCACGGCCCCCACGGCGGTCAATCGGCGGATCACCTCGAAGGGCGGGTCTCACCCCATGGGGTGGGGCCGAGGGGTAGGTCTTAAGACCTACCGTAAATTCGGCCCACCGACCCCCAATTGTCTGCACGATCGTACGATGTGCGCGGACGCGACGCGCCGTACGATGTAACCGTAGCAATCATAGCGTAATCATCCAGGAGGTCAATCAATGGCAGCGGTAACGAAGAGTCTGAGGCTCAGGCCGATAAGGTTCAACTGGTTAGTCCGGGAGCGCGAGGGCGGAAGGGAGCAGGTGCTCGAGCAGGTCGCGTACAGGGTGCCCGAGTGGGGGCGGCCCGAGGTGCAGCGGCGGCAGGCCGTCGCGGACTGGGGCTTCAACTCGACGCTGATCGGCCAGAGCTCGCCCAAGGCCGGGCTGGGCCAGGTGAACTGGCCGTATTGGCACTCGTAGTCCCGGGCGCTCGGAAAGCTCGACTGCGACGCGAAAGGGGACCGCGCATCAGCGGTCCCCTTTCCTCGTGCCCCGCGGGATCACTTGATCGCGTAGGTCACCTGCACGTCCACGCTCACCTCGAGCTGGCCCGGCTCGACCGGGGTCTCGGGTGCTGCCCCGGCGGGCGCGGCCTGGGCCGCCACGGCGAGCGGGATCGGCGGGCTCGCGACGTTCTCGGAGATCGAGACCGGCTTGCCGAGCTGCACGCCTCCCGCGC
>CADDYR010000256.1 GCA_902810765.1 Chloroflexota bacterium | reverse complement strand
TCCTGCCCGGCCGCGTTACGCCCGTACGCAACCGACCCGCCGCCGCTGATCACCACCACCCCCGGCCTGCCTCCGGCCGCTGAGAACCAGTTGCCCACGTAGTCGGGCACGACCGCGATCCTCACGCGCTCGGAGAAATGGGAGCGCACCGCCCGCTCGACGAGCTCCGGCACGCGCGCGTCGCTCCCGGCGTATCCCGTGAGGCTGAAGCAGGCGCCCACCGGCTCCCGGTCGAGCCTGACCCGCGCCCCGCGGCAGGCGGCGACGACGATCCGCTCGAGCCTGTCCATCCCGCCGGGCCTCGCCGGGTGGATGAGCGCGTCCTCCTCCCAGCGGGCCAGCCTGCTCCCGTCGTCCTCCAGCAGGCAGACGCCGGTACGGGTCTGGCCGCCGTCCACGCAGAGGTACGTCACCGCCCTTCGATCCCTTCCTCCCCGCTCACGGCACGGGCGAACCAGCCCGTGATCGCGATGGGGTTGGTGATCGCCGTGCCGACGACCACCGCCCACACGCCGAGCTCGACCGCCCGCCGGACCTGCTCCGGGGTGCGGAAGCGCCCCTCCGCGACCACCCTGAGCCCGCGCGAGGAGAGCTCGCGGACCAGGCCGAGGTCGGGATCCTCCTGCCGCGGGCTGTCGGAGGTGTACCCCGAGAGGGTGGTCGCGACGAGGTCGGCTCCGAGCGCGTGCGCCCTCAGACCCTCCCCCACGTTCGACACGTCGGCCATCACCGGCAGGCGGAGCTCCTCGCGCACGCGCCGGACGAGCTCGCCGAGCACCGAGGTGTCCGGCTGGCACTCGAAGGTGGCCTCGAGCGCGACGAGGTCCGCCCCGGCCCACGTGACCCCGGCCGCGTGGTCGAAGGTGGGGGTGATGAACGGGCGCCCCTCGCCGCGCGGCTCCTTGTATATACCGACGATCGGGAGCTTCACCGCGTCGCGGATCGCGGCGACGTCGTCCGGCCCGTTCGCGCGGATGCCCCTTGCGCCGCCCAGTTCCGCGCACTGCGCCATCCGCGCCATTGTCGCGCTATCGCGGAGCGGGCTGCCCTCCCGTGCCTGGCAGGACACGATCAGTCCCCCTCGGAGAGCGTCGAGTGTCGAGGCGCGAGTGGTCACGGGCCCATCTTCGCACAGGCCCGCTCCCGATTACAACGCTCGCGGCGCTATCATGGGGGCCGGGTTGACTCGGCGCCTGAAGGGAAGCTGGCTGGGATGACGGGCGAGGGATCGGAGCCGGTCGGGCGGAGGTTCGCCGCGTACTTCAAGGTTCGACAGCACGAGGCGGACACGCTCGGGCACGTGAACAACGCTGCGTACCTGAACTACCTCGAGCAGGCCGCGATAGAGCACTCCGCGGCCGCGGGCTATCCTTACGAGAGGTACAGGGAGATGGGCGCGCTGTTCATCATCCGGCGCCACGAGATCGAGTACCTCCGTCCGGCCCGTCCCGGCGACATCCTTCAGGTCGTGACCTGGGCGGTGGGGATGCGGGGCGCGCGAGCGCTGCGCGACTACGAGGTGTACCTGTACGAGCGCGACGGCCGCGCGGTCCCGGCCGACGGCTTCCTAGGGAACGACGCCGTACCGGGCGACGCGCCACTCCTGCGGGCCCGCACCGAGTGGGTGTTCGTGGATATCGAGACAGGACGGCCCAGGAGGATACCGCGCGATATGATCCACAGGTTCGGGGGCGGCTAGCGCGGGCCTTCGGCCGGGGAGCCGCGCACGCGACGACCGAGTGCGCTAATATGGATGCCACACGAAAGGAGCAACCTCGTTGAGCGTATCCGGCGCACGAGCGAATCACGAACTGGCGCCGAGGCAGACGGGCGACGACGTGCTGGTCAGCACGTCCGGGCTGACGAAGAGGTACGGCCGCGTGCTCGCCGTGGACCGGCTCGAGATGTCGGTGCATCGGGGCGAGGTGTACGGCTTTCTGGGGCCCAACGGGGCGGGCAAAACGACGACGCTGAAGATGCTGCTCGGCCTCATCCGCCCCACCTCGGGCACCGCAGTCGTCGCCGGGCACGAGCCGGGCTCTCCGAGAGGCCTGGCGCAGGTCGGCGCGCTGGTCGAGTCTCCGGCCTTCTATCCCTTCCTGTCGGGCAGGGACAACCTGATCGCGATGGCCGAGTACTCGGGCGCTCCCACCTCGCGCGTCGCCGACGTACTTGAGCTGGTCGAGCTCTCGACGCGGGCGGGGGACAAGTACGGCGGCTACTCGCTCGGGATGAAGCAGCGGCTCGGCGTCGCCGCGGCGCTCTTGAAACAGCCCGAGCTACTGATCCTCGACGAGCCCACGAACGGGCTCGACCCCAAGGGGATGGCGGAGATGCGCGCGCTGATCCGCGAGCTGGGGCAGGGTGAGCGCACGGTGCTGCTCTCCAGCCACCTGCTGAACGAGGTGGAGCAGATCTGCGACCGCGTGGGCGTGATCCACAGAGGCAGGCTGATCGCGGAGGGCGCGGTCTCGGAGATCCGCGGGCGAGGGGCGCTGATCGTGCGCGCCCAGCCGGAGGGCCAGGCGCTCGAGCTCGTGAGGGCGATGCCCGAAGTCGGGCGCGCGGAGATCGTGAACGGAGCGCTCAGGATCGAGGCCGACCCCGCCTCCGCCGCCGAGATCAACCGCGAGCTCGTCGGCGCCGGCGTGATGGTGAGCGAGCTGAGGCCCGTGCAGCAGTCGCTCGAGGAGGTGTTCCTCGAGCTCACATCCGAGGAGGAGGGCTAGTGGTCGGGAGCTTTCGCGCCGAGCTGAGGAAGCTCAGGAAGCGGCCGGCGGTGTGGGTGGTGGGCGCGCTGGTGATCGCGCTGCTCGTGGCGTTCCAGTATCTCCTCCCGTACGTCGTGTACGCCACGGTGCCGCGGGGGATGCCGAGAGGCGTGCTGAACGCGCTGAAGCAGAGCCTCCTCCTGGGCTACTTCCCCGGCTCCGCCACGAGCTTTCTCGCGGGGCTCGGAGGCGCGCTCGCCCTGATCCTGGGAGTGCTCTCCGTCGGCAGCGAGTACGGCTGGGGCACGGTGAAGACGATCCTGACGCAGCGTCCGGGCAGGATCAGCGTGTTCTCGGGCAAGGCGCTCGCTGTCGTCCTCACCCTGATCGTGCTCGTCGTGCTGTCGTTCGCGGCCGCCCTCCTGTCGAGCATCGTGCTGACCCGCGTGCTGGGCGAGTCCGTGCAGATGCCCGAAGGTGGCCTGCTCTTCAGGGGGCTCGGGGCGTCACTGCTGATCGTGCTCGCGTGGACGAGCCTCGGAGGCTTCCTCGCGGTGCTGTTCAGGAACACCGCGCTCGCGGTAGGTATAGGGCTCGTGTACGCGCTGGTCGTCGAGGGCATCGTCGGCGTCTTTGCGTCGCTCGTGGACTGGGTGAGGAACATCCACGACTTCATGCTCGCGAGGAACGCGAGCGCGCTGGCCTCGGTGCTGCCCCAGCCCCGGACGAGCTCCGCGCCGGAGCTCAGCGCGGCCCACTCGATCCTCGTGCTGTCGGGCTGGCTCGTCATCACGTTTGCGATAGCGGTCGTCGTCTTCCGGCAGAGGGACGTGACGTAGGCTACCACGCGGCCGCGTGGCCCTCGGCGCGCACGTCCGAGGACGCGAGCATCGTGCCCTCCTCGAGCTGGATGAGCTGCACCGTCCGGCCGCCGCGCCACGGTTCGAGCAGCTCGATCGCGTGCCCTCGCTCCCGAAGCCCCTCGATCGTGGCGTCCGGCACGCGGGAGTCCATCACGACCTCGTTCCCCTCGTGCGACGCCCACCACGGAGCGTCGTTCGCCTCCGCGACGTTCATGCCGAAGTCCACCACGTTCGTGATGACCTGCAGGTTCGTCTGCACCTGGTAGTCGGCGCCCGGCGTACCTCCCACGAGCCACGGGCGCCCGCCCCGCATCAGCAGGTACGAGTTCAGGGTGTGCAGCGGCTTCTTTCCGGGCTGGAGGCAGTTGGGGTGGCCGGGCTCGAGCGTGAACCCGTTGAGCCGGTTGTTCATCAGCACCCCGGTCGCGCCGGCCACGACGCCGCTGCCGAAGCGGTGGAACACGCTCTGTATCCAGCTCACCACGTTGCCCTCGGAGTCGGCCGCGCACAGGTAGGTGGTGTCGGTCCCGGAGTCGCCCGGCGGGGTGCCGGGCAGGACGCGCGGCCGCGCTCGGTGGAGGTCTATCAGGGCGGCCCTCTCGCGGGCGTACTCCTTTGAGAGCAGCCACCCGAGCGGCACGTCGTGGAGCTCGGGGTCCGCCAGGTGTCTGCGCGCATCGGCGAACGCAAGCTTCTTCGCCTCGATCAGCGTGTGCAGGGCGTCGGTCGAGAGCGGGCCCATTGCGGCGAGATCGAACCGCTCGACGATGTTCAGCTCCTGCAGCAGGATGTGGCCCTGCGAGACCGGCGGCTGCTCCAGCACCTCCAGCCCGCGGTAGGTGGATCGGATCGGCTCGAGCACGGCAGACGTGTGCTCCGCGAGGTCCCGCTCCGACAGCACTCCCCCCTGCTCGCGCACGCCCCGGACCATCTCGCGCGCGAGCTCGCCGGTGTAGAAAGCCTCCGCGCCGCCGGAGGCTATCGCCTCCAGGGTGCGGGCCATCTCGGGCTGCCTGAGGACGGTGCCCATCGAGATACCTGCGCCGAGGAACTGCTGGCGCGAGTACGGATAGCTCGAGAGGAGGTCCTGGTTGGTCCTGAGCTCGGTTGCCAGCTTGTAGCCAATCGGAAAGCCCTCGCGCGCGTATCCGATCGCGGGCTCAAGGACCTGCTCGAGCGGCAGCCTCCCCCAGCGTCGGGACGCCTCGCACCATCCGTGCACCGCCCCGGGCACGGTGATGGAGAGCGGACCGCGCAGAGGGATGCCGTCGGCGAACCTGTCCGGAGCAATCTCTCGCGGCGCGTTGCCGCTGCCGTTGAGCGCGTACGCCCGGCCCTCGCTCGCGACGTAGGCGATGATGAACACCTCACCGCCGAGATGGCTGGCGGGCGGCTCGACCACGGTGAGCACGGCGGCGGCCGAGAGCGCCGCGTCGAGCGCGTTGCCCCCGGACCTGAGGGCTTCCAGCCCCGCTCCGGAGGCGAGCGGGTGGCTCGTGCACACCACGCCCCCGCGCGCCGCGACGACGCGCTCGAAAGAGTGAAACGACCAGCCTGGCGCATCCCGTGTCATTGGCGGACCCTCCTCACCGGAACAGCATATCGCTTCCCGGCGGACGCGTGAAGCCCCCGCGCCCCCCTACGTCGCGATGAGCGCGGCACCGAGCACCATCGCCGCCGCGCCGGGCAGGCGGGAGCGCACGCCGCCCTCCCCGAGGAGCGCCCAGCCCCACACGACCGTCAGCACCGCGCTGAGCTTGAACAGCGCGGTCACGTAGCCCACGAGCCCGAGCGCGATCGCCGTGAAGCCGAACAGCGGGGCGACCCCCGCGATCGCGGCGGCCGCGAGGAGCTGCGGCC
>CADDYR010000255.1 GCA_902810765.1 Chloroflexota bacterium | reverse complement strand
GCCCCAGGGCGTGAACGCGAGCACGAGCGGTGCGGTGATCACGAGGGCCGCGAGCGTGCCCGCGCCGCTCCGGAGGGGCGCTGGCAGGCTGGCTCTCCGGGCGACGAGCCGGACCAGCGCGGCGAATGCCCAGCCGATGCCCGCGAGCAGACCCGCGACGGCGAGCACATCGTACGACTTGAGCCGTACGGTCGCGCGGTTCGGCACGTAGGTATGGTACACGTGGCACAGCAGGAAGACGAGCCCGTACAGGCCCGCGAAGAAGATGATCCATGTGATCGCGGCTCGCCGCGGCACGGGTCCCGCCCGCCAGAGGGCGGCGGCCACGAGGAGCGCGCCCAGGCCGAGGGGGACGAACACCCTCGGATCGGTCGTGTCGACTCCGTCGTACCGCATTCGGCTCAGGACATCGTCGAACATCTGACCACAGTAGTCCGGCGGAGGTGAGCTGATGGTCTCCGGGTGGTGCATCGCGCTCTGGAGCGCCCAGGTCGGGTCCGGGTTCAGCGCCGCGATCTTCGGTTGGGGCTTCGCCTGGACGAGCGTGGTGATCCTGGCAATCCTCTGGGCCCCGCCCGTCACCAGGCTGCCCCCGGCCCAGCCCAACGCGAATGCGAGCACGCAGATGGCCGCCGGGAGGATGACGGGCCTCAGCCTCGAGACCGGGCCGCCGTGAGGCACCGCGCTTGGCGCGCCCTGCCGTCCGCGGTGCCACAACAGCCTGCCCACCGCTATTCCGAGGCACAGGGGCAAGGTGAGCAGCCATACCTCGGCGTGTGCGAGTATCGCGCAGGCGGAGACGATCCCGGCGAGCGCGGCCCACAGCCGCGAGCGGCGCTCGAAGGCTTCGTCGAGCAGCCACGCGGACCACACGACGAGCAGGAGCCCGAACGTCTCCGGCCAGTACGTGATGAACCGCTCCGCGATGTGCACGGAGCTCATCGTCAGCACCGAGGCGATCCACGCCCACCACGGGGACATCCATCGCCTCCACAGCGCCCAGAACGCGATCAGTCCGAGCCCGACGACGAAGAGGCGGTAGTGGGAGATCAGGGGCACGTCAGCGCCTCCGGAGAGCAGTGCCGTGGCGACGGTGTGCAGAGTGGTGAAGCCGTACTCCACGGGGAACGGGCGGGGTGCCCCCCATTCCGCGGTGGTCGCGGGGATCCGGCCGGCCTGGAGCGTGTCGAGCACGAGCCGCCAGTAGTACCAGGTGGTGCGGCGCCAGGGAAGACCGTCCGGGAGCTGGCTCGACAGCTGCGGCCAGAAGACGCCCAGCCAGCCGATCACGAGCCCCGCGCAGAGCAGGGCGAGTCGTGATGGGATCATCCAGCCCCTCACGTCGACCGATGGAGGTCGTATGCGCGGAGGCCAGACGACGGGTGCGGCGCGGGCCGCCGCTACCGCTGCGAGCACGATCAGCCCGCCGATCACGCTCGTCTCGTCGAGCCGCGCGAGCAGGGTGGCGGGAGCCACGACGAGGATGGTGGCGGGCACGGACAGCGCCAGGGACAGAAGGCTCCGCTCGGTCGCGCCGAGACGCTTGGGGATCAGCGCGATGCCCAGGAGCCACCCGGTCAGCACGAAGGTGACGAGGAGCGCGATGAGGTCAGGGATCAAGCCGCAGCACCTCCCGCGATCCCACCCTGATCAGGAGGCTCGCCGAGCCGGTGGAGCTGGTGAGGTACGAGGTCGGGGCCGACGGGCTGTGCGACGGCGCTCTCGAAACCAACACATCGGGGTTCATCCCGCATAACGACTTCCAACGATGGGGCACAGGGTGCCCAAGATACAGTGCACACGATTGTACAGGTCGCGCTCGAAGGGCCGCAAATATATACTGTATGTGGAAGGCGTGCGAAAGGCTTGACACATTGTGGGTGCCGGTGTATCTTACGACTAGCCGGTAGCGTAAACAGGGCCTGGTATCACAGCTGGCGCGGAGCGCGCAGAACAGGAGGAGCGGGATGGCTGAGGTAGCCTTCGAGAACGTGACCAAGGTGTACAGCGGCAACGTGCGGGCGATCGAGAACCTGAACCTGAACATCAAGGACAAGGAGTTCATAGTGCTCGTCGGCCCCTCCGGCTGCGGGAAGACGACGGCACTGAGGATGATCGCCGGGCTTGAGGAGATCACGGAGGGCAACCTGTACATCGGCGAGAGGCGCGTCAACGACGTGGCCCCGAAGGACCGCGACATCGCGATGGTGTTCCAGAGCTACGCGCTGTACCCTCACATGAGCGTGTACGACAACATGGCGTTCGGGCTCAAGCTCCGCAAGGTGCCGAAGAGCGAGATAGACAGGAGGGTGAAGGAGGCGGCCCAGATGCTGGGGATACCGCAGCTGCTGGACCGCAAGCCGAAGGCGCTCTCCGGAGGCCAGAGGCAGAGGGTGGCCCTGGGACGGGCGATCGTGCGCGAGCCGGCGGTGTACCTGATGGACGAGCCCCTCTCCAACCTGGACGCGAAGCTGAGGGTGCAGACGAGGACGGAGATCTCCAAGCTGCACCAGAGGGTGCAGACGACGACGGTGTACGTCACGCACGACCAGACCGAGGCGATGACGATGGGAGACCGGATAGCGGTGATGCGCGAGGGGGTGCTGCAGCAGCTGGACACGCCCGAGGTGCTGTACGACCGCCCGGTGAACACCTTCGTCGCGGGCTTCATCGGCAGCCCGGCGATGAACTTCTTCGACGTGCGGGTGGACTCGGAGGGCGAGAGCGTGTACCTGACGCACGACGCGTTCCGGGTGGAGGTGCCCGCGCGGATGCGGCAGGACGTGGGCCGGTACAAGGGCCAGGAGGTGATTCTTGGCATCAGGCCGGAGAACATAGACGTGATGACGGACGTTGAGGACCGGCAGGCGGCGAACATCCGGGTGGACGTGGTGGAGCCGTTGGGCAACGAGATCATCCTGTACCTGTTGGCTGCCGACCATCCGTTCGTCGCCCGGGTGTCTCCGGACCACAGGGCGGCTCCGGGGCAGCAGGTGGCGGTGTCCTTCGACCTGGACAAGATCCACGTGTTCGACAAGCAGACCGAGCAGACCATCCTGAACGCGTAGGGTCTCTCGACAAGACCGAGCTTGGAGAGCGCCGCGACACGCGCGTCGCGGCGCTCTTTCGTGCGCCGAGGAAGCATGACGGGATCGCAGGATACCTGGCTGGAGCTGCGGGTGGAGGCAGACCGCGAGGCGGCCGAGCCCGTCGGCGAGCTCCTCGCGAGGTTCGGTTATCAGCACGCGCTCGTGATCCAGGAGCCCATACTCGACGAGCTCAGCTGGGGCACGTACGTCGTGGACCCCGACAGGCCGGTCACACTCACGACATACGTGCGCGAGACAGACGAGACCACCGGGGCCCTGGACCGGATCCGCGAGGGCCTGTGGCATCTGGGGAGGATCAGGTACGTCGGCGAGCTCCAGACCCGCCGCGTGCGCGAGGAGGACTGGCTGAACGCCTGGAAGGCGCACTACCGGGTGATACGGGTAGGGCGGCGAGTCGTCATCAAGCCGACCTGGCTCGATTACGAGCCGGAGCGCGAGGACGTGGTGATAGACCTCGATCCCGGAATGGCGTTCGGCACGGGCCTGCACCCAACCACCCGTCTCTGCCTGAGGGCCATCGAGGAGTTCTCCCGACCGGGTATGCGCGCCCTCGACCTCGGGACCGGCTCGGGCGTGCTCGCCGTGGCGCTCGCGAAGATGGGCGCCTACCGTGTGGTGGCCACGGATATTGATCCGGTGGCGGTCGACGCTGCGCGCGCGGCCGTGGAGCGCAACTCGGCGTCGGCCCTGGTCGAGGTGCGCGAGGGCTCGATCGAGGCGGCGGAGGGCACGTACGACCTGATAGTGGCGAACATCATCGCCAGCGTGATAATCGAGCTCGCGCCGAGCCTTGCGGCTGCGCTCGAGAGCGGCGGGCATCTCGTGGCGTCCGGCATACTCGAGGAGCGCTACGAGGAGGTGGCGCTGTGGCTCGCGGCGGCCGGGCTGCACGCCCGCGACCTCCTGAGGGAGGACGACTGGATCGCGATAGTCGTCTCGAAGGAGTGAGCCTCAGGGTGTGCACCAGGTCTTGCCGAGCACGCGCACCCAGTTCCCGTGGGCGATCCGGCGCAGATCCTCCTCACCGTAGCCTCGGGCGCGCAGTGCCTCGAGCAGCCTCGGAAGGCCCGTGACGTCCCCTATCTCGCGAGGTATCGTGGCGCCGTCGAAGTCGGAGCCGAGCCCTACCCGCTCGATGCCCACGCGCTCGGCGAGATACTCCAGGTGCCGCACCATCGTCTCGATGGGGGTGTCGGCGTCCCGCCCACCGTCCTCTCGCAGGAACGACACCGAGAAGTTCAGCCCGACCATGCCGTCGGAGTCGCGGATCGCGTCCAGCTGCCTGTCCGTGAGGTTGCGCGGGGTCGGGCACAGGGCGTGAGCGTTCGAGTGGGTCGCGACGAGCGGCGCCGTGCTGACCTCCGCGACGTCCCAGAAGCCCCGCTCGTTCAGGTGGGACAGGTCCACCGCGATCCCGAGCTCGTTGCACGCGCGGACGAGCGCCCGGCCCCGGTCAGTGAGGCCGGGACCGGTGTCCGGCGAGGAAGGGAACCTGAACGGCACGCCCTCGGCGAAGGCGTTCGGCCGGCTCCAGACCAGGCCGAGCGAGCGCAGCCCTGCCTGATAGAACACCTCGAGCGCGTCCAGCTCCGGGTCTATCGCCTCTGCTCCCTCGAAGTGCAGCACGGCGGCGAGCACGCCCGTATCGAGACAGTGAGTCAGCTCGCCCGCTGTGCGCACCACCTTCAGGCTGCCTCCCGAGTCACGTTCGAGCTTGAACAGTCCGGCGGCCAGCCGGAACGCCACGGACCGGGCGTACGGCAGCTCCAGCGGCTGGGGCAGTGTCCCCGTCGTGGGTGCCTGGCTGGGTTCCGACCCCGTCCTGGGGTTGGGTACGAAGACCGCGAAGAAGCCCCCGCCGAAGCCGCCCTCCCAAGCTCGGGGCAGGTCGAGGTGGCCCGACTCGCTCCGCTCGAAGAAGTCGCGGCCCCGCGTATCTCTCGAGGGTGGGAACACCCGCAGCAGGGTATCGTTGTGCCCGTCGAACACCGGCGGGTTGCGGCGGGATGCCATCCGAACCGTCCTTTCTGGCTACGCGTGCGGCTCTGGCGGGCGTCGGGCTTTCGGGGCCCTCCCTATGTTACTCCTCGCCCGCACCCGGCGCCAGCTCTATTTGTCGTGCCCGGGGGGCTTGGGCTCGCGGCCGTGTCGGTGGCCTGACGACTTTCCGATGTGGGTGGGTACTGGCGCCGGGGTGTCGGTGGGCACCGGCGTGGGAGTGTTCGTGGGCACCGCGGTAGGCGTCCGAGTCGGCCTGGGCGTTGCAGTAAGCTTCGGCGTGGGCGTGGAAGTGGGAGCCACGGTGGGTGTCGGGGTGTTCGTGGGCACGGGCGTCGGGGTATCGGTTGGCACCGGCGTGGGCG
>CADDYR010000254.1 GCA_902810765.1 Chloroflexota bacterium | reverse complement strand
GATCGCGAGGACCGAGAGGATCTTGCCGCTCTGCGAGCGCTGGATGAAGATGCGGTCGGTAGCCTGGATCTGAGCCAGCGACGAGGGCATCGCGTCGCGCACGACGGGCACCTTGCTCGGGATGGTCACAGTCTCGAGCTTGCCGTTGGGCAGATTCACGGTGATCTCGTTGTCGAAGATCGCGGCCACCGTGCCCTCGATGGTCTTGCCCGAGGTCTTCGTGGGCACGACGATCGGTCTGGGCGTGGGGGTCGTCGTGGGCTTCGGGGCCGCCCGAGCCGTCGCCAGGCTGATGAACAGCAGCGCGAGGGCGCCGATCACGGATGCTCTAGTACGCAATACCCTGCGTCACCTTTCTACGGACTCATGTCGGACGTTGCTCCACATTTTAGCGTAACCGGGGCAGGGGATCGGTGCGCTGGGATTTGGCTGGTCGTTGGGACTCGACAGAAGGCCGGGGAGATCATCAGCCGTACATCTCCCGCTGAAGGGAGCGTGGTGTACAATGTGGCCACTTATGGCCACACATTCGCAAAACGGAGGGCTGAACGTGAGAAGGGTCGGAGTGCGCGAGTTTCGGGACCACGCGACGCGCTACCTCTCGGGCTCGGAGGTGCTGGTGGTAGAGAGGCACGGCAGGCCCATAGGGTTCTACATCCCGACGGAGGCCGGGAGGGAGGAGAGGCTCGCGGAGGCGCTGGACAGCCTGGAGAGGAGGGTGCAAGAGACGCTCTCGATCACAGGACTCTCCGAGGAGGAGCTCAGCCGCCTGTACGATCCGAAGGAGCCCCTGCCCGAGGCGAGCGGGGAGTCCAGTGAGACTGGTCGTTAACGCGAGCACTCTCGTGGCAGAGGTGCTGAGAGAGCGGGGACGCAGGCTGGTCGCGCATCCCGAGCTCGACCTCCTGGCTCCAGAGGAGACTTGGAGCGAGACGAGGTACGAGCTTGGGAGGCAGGTTGAGCTGATCGCGCATCACGGGCACCTGGAGGAGCGGGCGGCCAGGGAGCTATTGGAGGCGGCACTCGAGGTGGTCGAGGCCAGCGTGAGAATGGTGTCGTCCGAGGTCTACCGCGAGCGGATGGAGGAGGTGAGGCTGAGGGTGCCTCGGGACCCAAGGGACGTGCCCCTCGTGGCCCTCGCTCTCGTGTTGGGCTGTGGGATCTGGACGCAAGATCGGGATCTCTTCGGGTGCGGCCTGCCTGTGTGGACGAGCGAGACCCTAGAGGGCCACCTGGAGGCGCGAGCCGATCGCTGACGGGGCCGGGGGCCGTCCGACAAGCGGACTGCTAACGTCGATGCCCTGACAGGGGATCGGTGCGCCGGGATGAGGTCGCAGATATGCTATCAGCCGATGCTCAGGGTGATCCGCGACGGGTACTACTCGACCTACCCGTCGCCCGACGACGATCAATTCCACGCATTATCCACGCCTACTTCGCGCACCCCTCTGAGATCGAGCCCCTTCTGCGCGACGCCGGCCTGGAGCCGCTCGGAGTGTTCGCCACGGAGGGCTTCGTCCAGCATGATAGACGAGGCGGTCAACGCCCTCCGGGGCCAGGAGTGGGAAGCCTGGGTGGAGCTGAACCTGAGGCTTGCGTCCGACCCCAGCCTACTCTCCGGCGCGGAGCACCTGCTCGCCCTCGGCAGGAAGGTATGAGCACTCCGGCCATCCGCGGGCTCTAGCTCCGGATGGCCCCCGCCGCGATGTCGGCGATGAACTGGCGGCTGCCGAGCAGGAAGACGATGATCAGCGGGATCGTCGCCATCAGGGTGCCCGCCATCACCATCGAGTAATCGGTGCTGTAGATGCCGATGAGCTGCGAGAGAGCCACCTGCAGCGTGATCCTGTTCGGGTTGATCAGCACGACCAGCGGCCAGAAGTAGTCGTTCCAGGTGTAGATGGACGTGAATATGCCCAGGAACGCCAGCGCCGGCCGGAGCACGGGCAGCCCGACGTGCCACCACAGCCTGAAGTGGCCGCACCCGTCTATCCTGCCCGCGTCGAGCAGGTCGTCGTGGACCGCTCCCTGAGCGTACTGCCTCATCCAGAAGATGCCGAACGCGTTGGCCATTCCGGGTATGACCAGCGCCTTGAAGGAGCCCACCCAGCCCAGGTGCGCCATTATCACGAACAGGGGCACGGTGGAGAGCTGTGCCGGCACCATGAACGTGCCCAGCAGGATGAGGAACAGGACCTTCCTCCCGGGGAAGTCGAACTTGGCGAACGTGAAGCCGGCCAGGGAATCGAAGAGCAGCACGAAGACCGTCTGAGCCACCGACACCCCGACCGTGTTGATGAACGAGCCCGCGAAGTTGATGCTCTGGAGCACGTGCTGGATATTGGTGAGCAGATGCGGTCCGAAGCCCATCTTCGGCGGGAACCGGAAGATGTCGCCCGTGGTGTTGGTGGACATCACGACCATCCAGTAGAACGGGAAGATCGAGATCGCCACGCCTATGAGCAGCAGGAAGTGGACGGACAGTCGCTTGATGCTGCGCACAACCAGAGCCATGTCGTGAGCCTCCCTCCAGCTAGCGAACCCCCGCCCTCTGCACGACCCTCCAGTTGATCGCCGAGAACAGGACGATGATCACGAACAGTCCCCATCCGATGGCAGCACCGTAGCCGAACAGGTTCTTGGTGAACGCCTGCTGGTACAGGTACAGGACCATCGTCAGCCCTGCCTGTCCGGGGCCACCGCTGTTGCCCACGAGTATCTGCGGCTCGGTGAAGAGCTGCATGCCGCCGATCGTCGAGGTGATCACGGTGAACAGGATCACCGGCCTCAGCAGCGGGATCGTGATGCGAAAGAATATCTGCGGGGTGCTGGCGCCGTCCACCCGCGCGGCCTCGTACAGGACGCCCGGGATGCTCTGCAGCCCGGCCAGGTAGATGATCGCGTTGTACCCGGTCCAGCGCCACACGACCATCGAGGCGATCGCGACCTTGATGCCCCAGGGGTTGTTCAGCCACTGGACCTGGTGCAGCCCGATGGCGTGGAGCACCGAGTTGAGCAGACCGAAGTGGTTGCCGAAGATCGAGCCGAAGATGATCGCGATCGCGACTATGGAGGTCACGTTGGGGATGAAGTAGGCCACCCGGTAGGCTCCGCGGTAGCGGATCTGGGAGTTCAGCAGGAAGGCGATCACCAGCGCCAGAAAGAGCATCGGGATCGTGGACATGATCCAGATGACCAGCGTGTTGACGATGGATATCCAGAAGTTGTTGTCGGTGACCAGGTACTCGAACTGCTCCAGCCCCACGAACCTCATCGGGCCTATGCCGTCCCAGCTGTGGAACGAGATGTACAGCGAGAAGAAGATGGGGAACAGCCCGAACACGGCGAACAGGATGTAGAACGGGGCGATCGAAGCGTACACGGGCAGATAACCGGCTGCGCGCTGCCACGTTCGCCCTTTCCCCTCTTCGCGGCCGGTCGCGATTCCTGTCACACTCATTTCTTGTACATCCCCTGGTGCGAAAGCTGCCTCTTGATCTCGTCCAGCGTGGCGTGCCACGCCGCCTCGGGGTTCGCGCCCTGAGTCTCGACGTTCGTCAGGTACTGGCCGTATATGGGGTTGATGATGTCGTAGCCGGGGCCGAAGTACCCGGGTCGCACGTTCCTGGCGGACGTACTGAACACCAGGTTGGTGTTCTGGCCGCCGTAGAACGCCTCCGGGTGGTTCATCTTCGGTGAGCTGTACACGCTAGGTGCGGAGGGGTACAGGTCTATCTCGACGTACGCCTGAAGCTGATGAGGTGGAGACTGCACCCACCTGATGACCTCGAACGCCTCCTTCGGGTGCTTGCTGTACTTCGTGACCGCCAGGAACGACCCCCCGTTGTTTCCGGCGCCGCCCGGCGCCCGGCACACGTGCCACTTGCCCTTCGTATCCGGCGCAGCCTGTTCGAGGATGAGCTTCATCCAGACCGCACCGACGAACGTGGCGATGGATCCGTTGTCCATGGCCGCGTTCCAGTCGGTGGTGAACCCCGCCACGTTGCCGCTGAGGTCCATCTGGTGAGCCCGGACGGACAGGTCCCACGCCCGCTTCACGTGCTCCCCGTCTCCGATGAATCGCCCCTCTTTGTCCATGTATTGCTTGGGGCTCTGGGCCATTATCTGAGTGAAGACCGTCGTGATATCGTCGAGCCAGTGCACGTGCGGCATAGCCGCTTGGAACTTCCTGCCGGCTTCGAAGTACGCCTCCCAGGTGGGCATGGCCCTCGCGACCTCGTCGGGATCGCTCGGCAGCCCGGCCTTCTCGAGCAGGTCGTAGCGGTAGAACAGCGCCGTGGGACCCGTGTCCATCGGGTAGCCGATCATGTACCCTCCGGGCGTCACGCCCTCGTCCCACTTCCACTTCAGATACTCGCGCTGCACCTTGTGCGCGCCGAAGTCGTAGAGGTTGTAGAACTGATCCTTGTCGGGAAAATAGGTGGAGATGTCGGCGTTGATGCCCGTGATGTCCGGCACGTAGGCGTGACCGGCAAGGCTGACGAGCAGCTTGGCCTTGAAGTCTCCGCCGATCTTCTGAGGAACCAGGTGAACGTTGGGAAACTGTTGATCCACCTGTGCCAGGATCTTGTCGTCTATCGAGCGGTTCCAGTACCAGAGGTTGAGGGTCACCCTCTGGTTCGCGCTCGCCCGTTGGGGACTGGCTGGGCTGCTGCAGGCCGTGCTTCCGAGCAGCGCCGAGCCCACGATCCCGGCCGACGCCGCTTTGAGGAACTCCCGCCGGGTCAGCGAGCGGCTCATAGGCTTCCCTCCTTCCTGCTGGCGCTAACTTTACAACACCTGAGCACGGATCTCAACGGCTCATACACATTATATTCTTATACTCCCGATTCCGCATTATGTCCGAAGTCGCCCCTCCGTCATTCCGTGGCCGCAGGCCGGAGCACCCGTGGTTAACGGGGAGAGATCCCGAGCGAAGCGAAGGATGACAGGGGGTAGGCGTACACACGTAATACCGGATCCGGGTAATGGGTCTGTCATCCTGAGCCGCAGGCCGAAGAATCTGTCCTCAGACTCTGGAGCGCTCCGCTTGCAGATCCTTCGCCTGCGGCTCAGGATGGCGGGCGTAGTGGCGCAGGACGACGACGGGTAAGTGCTTACACGGAGTCCGTATAACTTCGTATGGCGCTTCTCGGAGTTCTCGCGGACGATGGCTTCCGGGGCCGTCCGGCTCGCCGGGGTGAGGCCGGTGTGATCAGTGCTGTGCGCCGGGCAGAACGCGGACCACCCCGTTGTCGCCGTCCACCTCGAGCATCTGCCCATCCCGGATGGTCGCGGTCGCCGTCCCCACCCCCACTACTGCCGGGATACGATACTCGCGGGCGACGATCGCGCAATGGCTGAGGATGCCGCCCGTGTCGGTCACGATGGCGGCAGCCGCTGCGAAGAGAGGAGTCCAGGACGGCGAGGTCGTCTCGGCCACGAGGATGTCGCCCGGCCGCAGCCCGGACACCTGGTCTAG
>CADDYR010000253.1 GCA_902810765.1 Chloroflexota bacterium | reverse complement strand
CGCGAGGATCGGGCGAAGCGCACGGGCTCGTGTCGGCAATGTCGTCGTCCTTCGTGGCTCTGGTTCCTGTCCGCAGGAGAGCAAGGCGGGTGCCAGCGCAGCGCCTGGCCCGGTCGCTACTGGGCCTGGCCGTTCCCCACACGGGTGAGCTGCCGCAGCACCATCGGCAGGATGCCGCCGTGGCGGTAGTACTCGAGCTCCATCGGGATGTCTATACGCACGATCACGTCGAACGTCCTCTCGCCGCCGTCGGGCCGCCGCGCCCTCACGGTGAGGGTCTGGCGCGGCCTGAGGCCCTCGCTGATGCCCTCGATCGTGTACGTCTCCGTGCCGTCCAGCCCGAGCGACTCGGCGCTCTCGCCGGGCTTGAACTGGAGCGGCAGGACGCCCATCCCGATCAGGTTGGAGCGATGGATGCGCTCGAAGCTCTCCGCGATGACGGCCTTCACTCCGAGCAGGAGCACGCCCTTCGCCGCCCAGTCGCGCGAGCTGCCGCTGCCGTACTCCTTGCCCGCGAGCACGAGCAGGGGCGTGCCCTCTTCCCCGTAGCGCATCGCCACCTCGTAGATGCTGGCCACGTCGCCCGACGGCAGGTGAACCGTCCAGTTGCCCTCCCTGTCGGGTGTCAGCTTGTTGCGCAGCCGGACGTTGGCGAACGTGCCCCGCATCATGACCTCGTGGTTGCCGCGCCGCGAGCCGTAGCTGTTGAACAGCGCGGGCTTGACGCCGTGCTCGATGAGGTGCCGGCCCGCGGGGCTCGAGCTCGCGATCGAGCCGGCCGGGGAGATGTGGTCGGTCGTGATCGAGTCGCCGAGGTAGGCCAGCACCCGGGCGTCGCAGATGTCCTGAGCCGGCTTCGGCTCGGGGTCCATCCCGATGAAGTACGGCGGCTCCTGCACGTAGGTGGACTCGGGGTCCCACTCGTACAGGTCGCCCTCGGGAATGGGCAGGTTGCGCCAGTGCTCGTCGCCCGTGAACACGTCGGAGTAGCTCTCCCGGAAGAGGTCGCCGGTGACGTAGCTCTCTACCGCCCCCATGACCTCCTCCTTCGAGGGCCAGACATCGCGCAGGTACACCGGCTCGCCGTTCGGGTCGTATCCGAGCGGCTCTCGGGTGAGGTCTATGTCCACGGTGCCCGCGAGCGCGTAGGCCACGACCATCGGGGGCGAGGCGAGGTACGCGGCGCGGACGAGCGGGTTGATGCGCCCCTCGAAGTTGCGGTTGCCACTTAGCACCGCGGCGGCGACCAGCTCGTTGTCCTGCACGGCGGAGCTCACGGGCTCGGGCAGGTTGCCGCTGTTGCCGATGCACGTCGTGCAGCCGTAGCCGACGAGGTGGAAGCCGAGCGCCTCGAGGTACGGCATAAGGTCCGCCTTCTCGAGGTACTCCGTCACCACTGCCGAACCGGGCGCGAGGCTCGTCTTGACGTAGGGGGGCACGTCCAGCCCCCGCTCCACCGCCTTCTTCGCGAGCAGTCCGGCACCGATCATCACGGAGGGGTTCGAGGTGTTCGTGCAGCTCGTGATCGCGGCGATTACGACCGAGCCGTGGGTGAGCCGCGTGCGCTGCCTGTGCACCTCGACCGTGGCCGTCCTGTGTCGGGGGTCCACAGCCACCCTGGGGCCCTCGGTCACGCCCACGTTCGTGCCCGCCTCCGCCTCCAGCCGCTCTATCCCGGCCTCCTCCGACCGCTGGTCCGGGCTGATCTCGGTGTCGCCGATCCGATCGGCGAACGCCGAGCGGAATACCCTGGGCATGTCGTGCACGAGCACGCGGTCCTGCGGCCTGCGGGGGCCGGCGAGGCTGGGCTCGACGGTGGCGAGGTCGAGCTGTATCGTGTCCGTGAACACCGGGTCGGGAGACTCGGGGGTGTGGAACAGCCCCTGCTCCTTCGCGTACGCCTCGACGAGCTGGACGAGCTCCTCCGGACGGCCGGTCATGCGCAGATAACGCAGCGTCTCGTCGTCCACCGGCCAGATGGAGGCGGTCGCGCCGAACTCGGGAGACATGTTCGAGATCGTCGCGCGGTCCGCCAGGGTCAGGGTGCTGATGCCCGGGCCGTAGAACTCGACGAACTTGTCCACGACGCCCTTCCTGCGGAGCATCTCGGTGACGGTGAGCACGAGGTCGGTGGCCGTGGCGCCCTCGACGAGAGCCCCCGTGAACTTGAAGCCTATGACCTCGGGGGTGAGCAGGTACAGCGGCTGGCCGAGCTGGACCGCCTCGGCCTCGATGCCCCCAACCCCCCATCCGAGCACCCCCAGGCCGTTGATCATCGTCGTGTGGGAGTCGGTGCCGACGAGGGTGTCGGGGAACGCCACCCGCGTCGAGCCCTCGTCCTGGGTCTGCACTACCTTCGCGAGGTACTCGAGGTTCACCTGGTGCACGATGCCCGTGCCGGGGGGCACGACCTGAAAGTTGTCGAACGCCCTCTGCGCCCAGCGGAGCAGCGCGTACCTCTCGTGGTTGCGCTCGTACTCGCGCTCGACATTGCCCCGAAACGACATGATCGTGCCGAAGTAGTCCACCTGCACTGAGTGGTCAATCACGAGGTCGGTAGGCACGAGGGGGTTGACCTTCCTGGGGTCGGCGCCCATGCGCGCCGCCGCGGACCGCATCGCGCTCAGGTCCACCACGACGGGCACGCCCGTGAAGTCCTGCAGGATCACGCGGGCAGGGTGGAACGGGAACTCCTGGCGCTCCGTGGCCCTGCCGTCCCAGTGCGCGAGGGAGCGGATGGTCTCCTCGCTCGTCAGGCGCTGACCCTTGCGGAGCACGTTCTCGAGCAGCACCTTGATGGTGTACGGCAGCCGCTCGAAGTCACCCCCAACCCGATCCTGCATGCTCGGGAGGCTGTAGTAGGCGTAGCTCGCGCCGGATGGTGTGGACAGGCTGGCGCGCACGTCGAAGGGCAGATCCCGGTTACTCATTGGCACATCCCCCTGCCTTTCAAGCTCCGCCCCCATTATACGCGAAGGCGTCCGTGGCCCAGGCTTTGCTGCGCATCGCCCGGTCGAGACTACCACCACGAAAGGAGACACCCGATGCAGGCCGAGCTGGCCGAGAGGAAGTGCGTGCCCTGCTCGGGCGACACGCCGCCGATGACCTCCGAGGAGATCGAGCGGCTGCTGCCCCAGCTGCCCGGCTGGCAGGTCGAGGAGGGCAAGAAGCTCACGAAGCGATTCAGGTTCAAGAACTTCGTGCAGGCGGTGGACTTCGTGAACCGGATCACGCCCATCGCCGAGGAGGAGGGGCACCATCCCGATCTGTATGTGAGGTGGGGCGGCGTCACGGTGTATCTGTGGACGCACGCGATCAACGGACTGAGCGAGAGCGACTTCATCATGGCTGCGAAGATAGACAGGGAGCACACCCGCTCAGAGGCTCGTTGACAAGTGCGTGCGGTCTTGGCAGGCAGCGTAGCCCGCAGAATGCGTAGTATTCGTACCGAATCCGGGCGATGAGTCCGTCAAGCCGAGGCCGCCACTACCCCCATCGTCATACTGGGGACGCAGACCGAAGAATCCGTTATCGGTGCGGGGCGAGGTATCCCGTTTCGGATCCTTCGCTCGGGAACCGTATCAATTGCCGTCGGAGCCCTCCCGCGGTATGAGCACACTGGCCGGGAACAGTGTGAGTGGCCAGTGTGCTCATAGGACAGCACTTTCCGTGTCCGCTCCCCGCAGCCGCTCCACGTCGCGCATCGGTGGCTCACCGAAGAGCCTCTTGTACTCACGGTTGAAGTGCGAGGCGTCGTGGTAACCCACGCGGTAGCCGGCGCTCGCCGCGTCGAGGCCCTCGCCGAGCATGAGACGGCGAGCCTCCTGGAGCCGGAGCTGCTTCTGGAACTGCAAGGGGCTCATCGCGGTGACCGCCTTGAAGTGGTGGTGAAAGCCCGAGACGCTCATCCCGAGCTCTCGCGCGATGTCCTCGACTCGCAGCGGCCGGTCGAAATCTCTCCGGAGCCGGTCCAGGGCCTCGACGATGCTGTGCCCGCCCAGGACTGCGGTGTGACGGAGCCTGCCGCCCTGCTCCCCCATGAGCAGCCGGTATACGATCTCCCGAGTGACCAGCGGCGCGAGGAAGCGTGCCTCGGTGGGGACAGAATCCAGGAGCCTGACGAGCCGGACCACGGCGTCCAGGAGATCCGCGTCCAGCGGACTCACACCAATGGCCCTCACATCGGAGCTGTCCCGCGGCACGGGGTGACCGGCCTCGACTATGACCGAGCCGACGAGGGTAGGGTCGAGCCTGAGGACGACGCCCAGATATGGGCGCTCCTCCGACGCCTCGGTGATCCGGCTCGCGATGGGCAGCGTGGCGGTGGTGATGAGATAATGCGCGGGATCGTACCGGTAGCGGTGGTCGCCTACGAGGGTCTCCTTGCAGCCCTGTGCGATCACGCATAGGGCGGGGTATGACACGCCGTGCCCCAGCTCCCTGGGCGAGGATGCGCGACGGAGCCGAAGCCCCTCCATAGGCTCGACAGTTCCATCTTCACGGATGGCCCGCGCGATGCGCTCGACCAGCTCCTCACGGTCGGCCTGCGCCCGGTAGTCTCCGCGCTCGGCTTGCTCCTGATGCGCTGCATCCATCACGGTCAACGTACTCATTCCGGCATCAATCCCCCAAGACTTGCAGAATCGTGCAAGAGTCTTCGACGATCATCATATCACCCCGCGCGCTGGGGTGACCATAATGGGTGCAGGGCAGACGAGTCCCGGAGCCTTGCGGGCATTCCGGATTGGCGTTCAAGAGAAGAGCCGGCTTCGGCAGGGTGTGGGACCTGTCTGCCGATAACAAGACGAGAAGAACAGGAGATCATAGGAGAACCCAATGACCAGAGAATCGTCCGCCGAGAGAACGATCGGCGACTTCGCACCCAAGCTGGTCGAGCTCACCGACGACGTGCTCTTCGGCGACATCTGGGAGCGTCCCGGCCTATCGAAGCGCGACCGCAGCCTGATCACCGTGGCGACCCTGGTCGCGCTGTATCGGACGAACGAATTACCGTTCCATCTCGGCCGCGCGCTGGAGAACGGTGTCAGCAGGGACGAGCTGACCGAGCTCATCACGCATCTCGCCTTCTACGCGGGCTGGCCGAACGCGATGTCGGCGGTGATGGCTGCGAAGGAGGTGCTCGCCAATCACGAGGGAGGCAATGCTCAGAAGTAAACCCGCATCAGTGACGGTGCCGCGACCCGCTCCGGGCCATACCCTCGCCATCGCGGCGGCGGGCACGCTGCTGGTCCTGGTTGCGTTCACCGTTCCGCTGACGACGCTGGTCAGCACGGCCGCCGACCTGCACGCCGGGCCGGGCGCGCAGGCGTGGGTGCTCAGCGCGATGAGCCTCGGGTCGGCCGCCGGGCTGCTGAGCAGCGGAGCCATCGGCGACGATCACGGACGGCGACGGACGTTCCTGGTTGGGACGCTGCTGCTGGCCGCGGCCTCGCTCCTCGGCGCGCTCGCGCCGAATGCGCTGGTGTTGATCATAGCCCGCATCGTGC
>CADDYR010000252.1 GCA_902810765.1 Chloroflexota bacterium | reverse complement strand
CTGCCCGGATCGCTCAAGCCCTCGGTCGCCGCCGCGCTGGTCATGCTCTCGGATCCATCGCCCGGACAGACCGTGCTCGATCCGTTCTGCGGTGCGGGCACGATCGTCATCGAGGCGGCCCTGATGGGGCTGGAGGCGGCGGGAGGGGACGCCGACCCCGAGGCGGTGGCCGCCGCGCGGGAGAACGTCTCGGCCGCCGGGGTCGCCGCGCGCATAGAGCGCTGGGACGCACGCTCGCTGCCGCTCCCCGATGGGAGCGTGGACCGCGTCGTGTCGAATCTGCCCTGGGGAGGGCAGGTCGGGGTCGAGGAGGAGCTCGCGGGGCTCTACCGCGACGCGTTCGCAGAGATGCTGCGCGTGCTGTCGCCCGGCGGCCGGATCGTCCTGCTCACGAGCGCGCCGCAGCTGCTCGCGTGCTACGACGCGCTGTGCGTCGAGCGGAGGGAGATCTCGGTGTTCGGCCGCACCCCCACCGTGCTCGTCTACGCGCCGTGACCCTTCGGCTCACCCGGTCGCCAGCACGGCCTTCATGACCCTCCCTGCCTCGACGTCAGCCAGCGCGCGGTTCGCATCCTCCAGCGGATAGGGAGTCAGGAGGCGCGGCAGGTCGAACCAGCGGCTGAGGTGAGGCAGGGACTGTATGTACTCCACGTGGTGCGCCTCCGCGAACGCCCACGAGCCGAGCACCGTGAGCTGCTTGCGCGTGATGACGTGCGGGTTGATGGGCACCGCTCCCCGGTCGGTGTACTGCCCGAGCACGAGGTACCTGCCGTTGCGGCGGGTCATCTCCATCCCCTCGACCACCGAATCGGGCGCTCCCGTGCACTCGATAACCAGGTCCGCGCCGCGCCCCCGCTCGGTCTCGCCGAGCACTCTCTGCACGCGCTCCTCAGGGTCCGTGGTCTCGAAGATGTCCACGTACACGTCGGCAACGCCCAGCTCGGACGCCAGCTCCAGCCGGTTCTGTGGTCCTCCGACGAGTATCACCTTGCTCGCCCCGGACAGGCGGCTGTACATCGCCGCGGCCATTCCCACCGGCCCGCTCCCCTGCACGATCACCACGTCGCCGAAGCGCACCTCCGCGATGTGCAGGACGCCGTGCACGACCGTCGGTCCCGCGCATCCGAGCGAGATCACCTGCTCGGGAGTGACTCCCTCCGGCAGGCGGACGATCGCCGTGCCGGGCTGGAGGTAGATGAAGTCGGCCCACCCGCCGGAGAGGTGCGGCCAGTCGTCGAAGCGCTGGTTGATGCCGTACACCCTGCGCTGCTCGCAGAGGGTGCGCTCCCCCTCGACGAGGCACCAGTAGCAGCGCCCGCATGGGATCGAGGACGCCCACGCTATCCAGTCGCCCTCGCGCAGGGGCGCGCCGAGGAGGTCCGCGCCGACGCCCTCCCCGAGCCTCCACACCCTGCCCACGGCCTCGTGGCCGAGCACGACCGGGGTGGGCATCGGGAGGTGACCGTGGTGCAGATGGATATCCGTGCCGCAGACGCCGCCGTAGCTCACCCGTGCCACTACCGCGCCCGGCTCCGGCTCGGGCACCTCCGCGCGCTCCAGAACGAGCGGGCTGTGAAACTCCCGTAGCACGACGGCGCGGCTCGCATCGGACATTTCTTTGCCTCCCCGGGATGATGTCTGGCCATCAGCTGTCGGGGCGTGTCTGCGGACCCCAGATCGCCAGTCTGCCGCCGAGGCTCACTATCATCATCCCCATCGGGCCGTTGAACTCCCATGCTTCGTACTTGGGGTGGGGCGGCACCCGCAGCTCCGGGCCGTCCCTGAACAGCACTTCCAGGCTTCCGTCCTGGTTCGCCACGGCCTTGCCCACGACCTTCCGATACATCACCACGGCCCTTCCCACTCGCTCCAGACTTCGTATCTGGTCTCCAAGATATATCCGGAACTCAAGCACTACCCCCTACGGAGTGCTCCGTACCCCGTACCTCCTCGTCCGTTGAGCGTGTTACTCAGGTAGTGGAAGTATACCCTCCCTTTGAGTTCGGGGAGGCACGACGGACGGATCGAGCGACGAATCCAGGTAGCGGCACAAGATGTCGGCGGGTACGAGATCCTCGAGGCAAACTTCGAGGAGGCGATATACTTGGCCGTATCTGGAGGCTTCGTCATCTACCCTGCCGCGGGCTGGCGCTCAGCAGGAAAGTGACGGTGAACAAGATGAAGATCACGCCGAAGATATGGGCTGCTAGGTACCCCTGCCCTTGCTGCGGTCATCTAGTCTTCGAGGACCCACCTGGCTCTCATGCCATCTGCCCGATCTGCTTCTGGGAGGATGACGTGGTACAACTGCACTTCGCCAGCACAAGGGGAGGAGCCAATCGCGTGTCGCTCGTCGAGGCACAGCGGAACTACGCTGCGTTCGGAGCAACGGAGCGGCGAGTGCTCCCCTATGTCCGTCGTCCTCACACCGACGATCCCAAGGATCCGGACTGGCGCCCGATAGACCCCGAGGCGGACGATATCGAGGAGCCGACCCCGGGGGGCGATTATGGGGCTACCTACCCGAAGGATCGTAATACCCTCTACTACTGGAAGCCCGCGTACTGGCGACGCGGTGCGGGCCGGCGGTGAGAGCGGTAGCCTCAAGCCATCCTCGTAAGGGTGCCCGGTCGCGCGGCTACAGGCAACAGCCCTTCGACATAACGAAAGCTCGTCTGGAGTGCAGCCTTGATTGGGATCCCGTGCTACGATTTTGTAACGGTGCTCATGCGCCCGTCTGGACGGCTCAGCGAGAGGAAGGATGCGGTGAAGCTATATCCGGAGACGGAGCCTTACGAGCGAGGGACGCTCGACGTCGGGGACGGCCAGCTCCTCTACTGGGAGGTATGCGGCAACCCCGAGGGCAAGACCGCCCTTGTGCTGCACGGAGGACCGGGCTCGGGCTGCACTCCCTTCTGGCGCCGATACTTCGATTCCGATGCCTACCGGGTCGTGCTGTTCGACCAGCGAGGGTGCGGGCGGAGCAGGCCCCACGCGAGCGAGCCCGACACGGACCTGTCAGTGAACACCACCCAGCACCTGCTCGAGGATATCGAGAAGCTCCGCCGCCACCTCGGGGTCGAGAGGTGGCTGGTGCTCGGGGGCTCGTGGGGCTCTACCCTGGGACTGGCGTACGCCGAGCGACACCCCGAGAGGGTGTCCGAGCTGGTGCTCTTCGGTGTTGTCACAACCACCCGGCGTGAGGTGGAGTGGGTGACGCGCGGGGTCGGGAGGCTGTTCCCCAAGGAGTGGCACCGCTTTCGGGAGGGGGTGCCCGAGGAGGAGCGCGACGGTGACCTGTCAGCGGCTTACGGCAGGCTGCTACAGCATCCCGACCCCGAGGTGCGAGAGAGGGCGGCGCGCGACTGGTGCGACTGGGAGGAGGCGCACGTGCGGCTGCGCTCGGACCAGCCTCCGAACCCCCGCTACCGGGACCCCGCCTTTCGGATGGCCTTCGCGCGTCTGGTAACCCACTACTGGAGTCACGCGGCGTTCCTTGAGGAGGGGGTGCTGCTTGCTCAGGCGGACAGACTCTCCGGCATCCCCGGCGTGCTGGTGCACGGTCGCCTCGACGTGAGCAGCCCGCTCGACGTGCCCTGGGAGCTCGCGCGTGCCTGGTCCCGGGCCGAGCTCGTCGTGATCGAGGGTGCGGGACACTCGGGCCACTCCGGGATGGAAGAAGCCATCGTCGCTGCCACAGACCGCTTCGCGGGACGCGCCTGACCGATGCATCAGTTCGATCAAATCGTCTCCACAGCTGCCCGGAGCGTGCCTCCGCACCACTATCATAGTCTCAGAGTGCGCCGGGATCGGCGGTCAGGGTATTGATGGGTATCTGGAGTAGATGACCCCAGAAACTACTAGAGGAGTTGTGTAGAGTGTTCGCGTGAGGAGTTCAAGGGGTGCAATCTGATGCGATGGAGCAAGATGAAACAGCTGATGGAGGCGCGGCTGGCCGGCTCGCTCGTGGGGCGCCTCGAGCTACACAGCACCCGCTACCGCTGGACTCGCAATGAGGACGGGCGGATCTGGATCACGTTCGACAAGCAGGAAGTTGCCAGCTTTGCTTTCTGGTCGTTCCACAACGAGCGCTATCGGCTTGCCCGACAGATACGACAGATCAACCGGACGACCGACTACTCGGACCTGGTGCAGAGGGAGGGCTACTACCGGGCCGAGAAGGAGGCGATAGAGATAGCTCACCGCGAGGGCTTCTTCGATCAGGACGAGTTCATCGCGGCTCTCCACCGGTACCTATCGCTCTCGATTGACGATGCGTTGCGCTCGGAGGACGTGCTGATCCGGGCAGTCGCTATGCTTGATCGTCGCCTCGGCAAGAGGCGCCTCAGGACGATGCGCCTCGGAGAGATGGAACACCCCCTGGTGAAGCGGATGCTGGGATTGCGGCTTAAGGCGGAGGGAATCGAGCTAACCGCGAGCTCAACTTCGCAATAGCGCCGTTAGGTCTAATCGGACTCGAGCACGTTGAAACAGGCTAGAGACTGTCTCCTCCGCACGCTGAATCACTGCGGTACGGCGAGTTCGCGGCCGTCTAGGCTATCCTCCAGGCCCATTTTGGTACATTGCAAGGATGGGAGTTATTCGTGCTGCGACAGTATCAACTCGGCCCGAGAGCAATAGATTACATCCGCGGCCGTCTGAGCGAGGGGAGGACGCTGTCGAAGCTGTTGCTGCACCTCAATATGGAGGCAGGGACGGCATGGTCGTATCTCCCGGCCGGAATTGACGATGAGACAGCACACGACCTCACGCGCGGTGTCGTAGCGCCCCTCGATCCGAAAGCGGGACATCGAACCGGAACCGGGATCATGATACCCGTGCCGACGCCGAGCAGGCCCCTCATACTCGAGATGATCCGGCAGTTCTTGCTTGCTCACAGCGGTGCTTGCTGCATCTTCGAGCACGCCTTGGCAAGGGCGACCGACCAGTGGCTGGCTCACGAAACAGGGTACGCGCCGTATCTCACCTTTGACGACGAGGTGTACTTCTTTCTCTCCGGCCGGGACCGGAGCGTCGACGACAGCAGGATCGGTGTGGTTATGGATCGCGCACAGTCGTACCTGCTCACCGGCATCCTGACTATCGCTCCGGAAGGCTTCGGCCCGCTCCGATTTCGACAGATCGTTACCTTCGATCAGCTTCGAGCGCTGGCGGATTCCGTGCAGGCAATAATCTTGGGAGCTTACGATGGGCAGGGTTACATAATCTGGAGCCGTTCCTGATACGAAGTCAAGCTCGCTTCCATAAGATAGCCCTAAGGCGCCATCTTCGTTGACAGGCCCGGGTGCGGCAGTTAGGATTGGCGGCGGGTTGGACAGAGGCTTCAGCGCGGAAGGGACGGAGGATGAGCACTTTCGTGATGTCTCCGCTCAGGAGGTTTGACGGCAAGCGGGCGATAGTCACGGGCGCGGGCTCGGGGATCGGCCGCGCGATCGCCCAGCGGTTCGCCGCGGAGGGGGCGCGAGTGGTGGTCGCGGACGTGGACGGCGCCGCGGCGGAGAAGGTCGTGCAGGAGACGGGCAGCGGCGCGGTCAGCCACGCGGTAGACGTCACGAGGGCGGATCAGGTGGAGGC
>CADDYR010000251.1 GCA_902810765.1 Chloroflexota bacterium | reverse complement strand
GGGCAGCAGCGCCGGCCGCTCCGCCTCCTCGGCGTCGCGCCCCGCTCCCGCGTGCAGGATACCCGCGGCGTCGAGGTGGGCGAGGGTGTCGAGCAGCCCCTGCTCCTCGAAGTCGAGCACGTGGTTGTTCGCGAGCGAGCAGGCGCTGATCCGAGCCACACGCAGGACCTCGACCGCGCGCGGCTCCGCGCGGAAGTGGAACACCTTGGGCGTGCGGCTCCACGCCCGATCGTGCTCGGTGATTGCGCACTCGAGGTTGACGATCCGCAGGTCCGCCGCGTCGAGCATCCGCAGAGTATCCCCCCACGGCTCCTCGGGCCGCATCGCGTGCAGCTCCGCGTTCACGCCCCTCCCCAGCATCACGTCGCCCAGAAGAGCGACCCTCGTCACGGCCTCGTGCGTAGACATCCGTGATACCCCTCCGGCGAGGGACTGCAGCGTCCGTGCCCGGATCAGGACCGCGCCTTCTCCCACACGGGCTCCATGTCGCGCAGGAAGATGCGCACGGTCACGGGCCCCACGCCCTTGAAGCTCTCGAGCCTGGTGACAAGATCTTTCCGGTCCGCGGCCTGCTCGTGAAGACCGGTCAGGCTGCCGTACCTCTCCTCGAGACCGCGGCACACCTCGAGGAGCTTCGTGGCCGTGGAGAAGTCGTAGCGGACGTAGTGGCCACGATCGAGCACCTCCACCAGCCGATCCCATCCCGCGGCGAGTATGGCCTCGGGCGTCGTGAGCCCTTCGCGGACGAGCTCGTCGTAGGCCCTCCGCGCGACCTGCTGCTGTATGGGCTTGCCGAACAGGAGGCAGGCGAGGAACCACTTGAAGACCTCCTGCTCACTCCCGGAGCTCAGGTCTATGCCCAGATCATCGGAGCGAATCTTGCCGGTCACAGAGTCCGTCCCTCCGCTTCCGCAGGAGCCAGCATTCATCATGCCAGACACGAGACGGACAACGCACGCTCATCCTCAGCTAACGCCCAGCTAACACCTCGATTGTAATCTGGCCCCACGACGTTCGATCGCACCTCGCTCGCCGCTTACAGCGCGCAGTGTGGTGAGGACGGTGCACGCGGGAGGAAGGATGAGATGAAACTCGCAAGCTCGTTACTCATGTCCCTTACTCTGGCGCTGAGCCTCGCGGTGCCCGCGCTGGCCCGTGGAGCTCCACCCCCGGGAGGGATGACGGTCGTGGCACGGGGGCTGGACAACCCCCGTGGTATCGCTCTGGCGTCCGACGGCAGCATCTACGTGGCCGAGGCGGGCAAGGGAGGCTCGGGACCGTGCGTGAAGTCGCCCGAGGGGGGCCAGGCGTGCCTCGGGAACACGGGCGCGATAACGCGCATATCCAACGGCCGTCAGGCGAGGGTAGTCACGGGACTGCCGTCGGTGGCAGCACGCGATGGCTCCGCTGCTTCCGGCCCGTCGGACGTGGCCATAGACGACCAGGGGCGGGTGTACGCGACGGTTCAGGGCGTGGATAGCAGCCAGCCCAAGACCTTCGGCAGCGCCGGCAACACCCTGTGGAGCGTAATCCGGCTGAACGGTCGGGGTGGATACGACAGGGTCGCCGACCTCTACGCGTACGAGGCGCAACACAACCCGGACGGCCGCGAGATCAACAGCGACCCCTACGCGCTGATTGCCCTGTCGAACGGAGAGGTGGTGGCCGACGCCGCCTCGAACGACCTGCTCGGCGTGGACTCCGGCGGCAGCATCTCTACCCTCGCCGTCTTCCCGACGAGGATGGTGCCTGGGCCGAACGGCAAGAATATGCCGATGGAGTCGGTGCCCAACGCGGTGGTCGTGGCGCCGGACGGCAGCTACTACGTGGGAGAGCTGACCGGATTCCCGTTCCCGAAGGGCGGCGCGAGGGTCTACAAGGTTCCGGCCGACGGCGGCACCCCGCAGGTCTACGCCTCGGGCTTCACGAACATCATCAGCCTGGCGCTCGGCCCCGACGGCAGCCTGTACGTGCTCGAGATCACGAAGAACGGCCTGGCGAACGCCAACCCGAAGGATCCCTCGACGCTCGCCGGGGAGCTGATCCGGATAGCGCCCGACGGCACGCGCACCGTGGTCGCGAGCAACGGGCTGGTGGTGCCGACGGGCGTCGCGGTCGACAAGGACGGCAACATCTACATCTCGAACTTCGGCATCCTGCCCGGACGCGGCGAGGTGGTTCGGATCAGCGCTCAGCCGGGCATGCCCTCCACGGGAGGTGGTGGTACGGCGCGGAGCAGCCCGACGGCTCCCGCGAGCGGCGCGCTGGCCACCGTCGTCGGACTCGGAGCCTGTGCCGCGTTGCTGAGCAGGAAGATGCGCGGCCAGTGGAATCGCCGGAGGTGGCCGTCTTGAAGTGGGACAGCCCAGGTCGGGCACGACCACACTCTGTCTGATCCCTCTCTGCGTGCTGGGGGCGGCGCGGGCCGCCCCCGTTGGCACCCGCACGACCACTGCGGCTACCCTGAGGCGACGATGAAGAAGCAGTTATCCGGGTCCACCCCGCGCTGCAGATCCTCCCGTCGAAGCGTGGTCGAGCCGAGGCTGTACATCTCCAGCCCCGGTTCCTGTGCCAGGACTGGCACCAGGGGGTGACGCGGCGTGCACACCCGCCTACCGCTGAGCCAGGGACCACAGGCTGTTGCACAGCTCCTCGGCCGCGCGTATCCGCTCGAGCATCCCCTCGGCATGGGCGAATCCAAGCGTTGTGAACACCTGCTCGCGTGCAGCGCTCTCAGCCGCACCCCGAGCTCCCGTCACCGCCGCCAGCAGGGTCGGCCAGGCGCTCGCTCGGACCTGGCCCTCGCGAAGCAGCGGAGCTACGGCACCTCCCGCGCGCGGATTCATCCGGGACACCGCGCCGTGAAGTTCTCGGGCCAGCTCCGCGGTCAGGGACCGCGCCCCCAACGCCTCCTCCGCCAGCTCGACCAGGTCACGACGATGCCATCGCGTCGCCAATTGCTCGAGTCTCACGAACGACCGGCGGTTGGTGGGAGCAAGGCAAGCGATCGCGCTCGGGATCGCGGACGCGTTCCATATCCCCATCACCATCTCCCCACGAGCTCTCTCCACATCCGGCCTCTCGAGAGCCTCGCGAGCGTTCCGAAGGGCCGCGAGCGCTGCCCGGTAACAAGCCTCGGCACGTGCCAGCCGGTACTTCGGATCGCACAGCCGGGGTAGCAGGAGGTCCCGCAGGGTAATCAACATCCGATCCGGGTCGTGAAGCACGATCCCGCGACAGATGGCAAACGGCAGGTCGGGCGAGGTCAGGACCCTCTCCTCTTGCAGGTCCTGCTCAGCCACGGGATACATCTCCACGGGGATGCCCGCCTGCTCGATCTCCTCGAACCAGGCGGGCTCCGGCTCGACAGGAGTAATCACGCACAGGTCTATGTCCGCACCGTCAACGATCCGCCCGTGCTCTGCCACCGAGCCCTTGATCAAGGCCGCCCGTATGGGTCTGCCACGGCTCATCCACCTCTTCAGGGCCGAGAGGGCTATATCTACACAAGGCTCCAGAGCAGGCTCATTTTCCATCCCTGTGGGGCTTTCAGGCGAACGTCTCGGAGGTCATCTGGACGTCCTGGGCCGCGGCGAAGTGGTCGCTGATGTACTTCTCTCCCTCGTCGCAGAACAGGGTCACGACCGTCCTCAGCTCCGGATACGTCTCCTTCACCCTTCGGGCTGCGACGAGGTGCGCGCCCGAGCTGGGGCCGACGAACATGCCGTGCGTGCGAGCGAGGTAGCGCATCGCCTCTATAGCCGCCTGGCTGTCCACGACGAACACGTCGTCCACGAGCTCGCGGTTCCGCTCGAAGATACCCGGCACGAACCCGTCGGAGATGCCCTCGATCAGGTGCTTGCCGATCTCGCCACACAGGATCGTGGTGGACTCGGTCGGCTCCATCGCGAACAGGCGGACGTTCGGGTTGACCGCGCGGAACGCCTGGCCGACGCCGATGAGCGTGCCGCCCGTGCCGACCCCCATCACGAGCGCGTCCGGCACCGCGCCCTCGGGCAGCTGCGAGAGGATCTCGGGGCCGAGTATCAGCCGGTTCTCCTCGACGTTCCACTCCGACTCGAACTGCTGTGGGCAGAAGTAGCCCGGCATCCGCCCGAGCTCCCTGGCCTTGCGCAGCGCGTCGTTCACGTGGAAGTCTCCTGTGATCAGCACCTCCGCCCCGTACGCCCGGGAGATCGCAAGCCGCTCGCTGCTGAGGCCCTGGGGCATCACGACGAGCATCCTGTACCCCTTCACGGCCGCCACCATGCTCAGGGCGTTGCCGGTGTTGCCGCTGGTCGCCTCGACGATCGTGTCGCCCGGGTGGAGCAGCCCTTCCGCCTCCGCCCTCTCGATCATGTACCTAGCGATGCGCGCCTTGATCGAGCCCGAGGGATTGAGGAACTCCAGCTTGGCGTACACGCCGTCCACCATCACGAGCGGGGTGTTGCCGATCGCGTCCAGGATGCTGCTCGACACGCCATTGGGGGTCATATCGTCCATACCTCTCGGAGTGGTCTCACCCATTATAGGGTGAGACGTCCGCCTGCTTCCCGCCCGCGCCAACCCCTCCGGTGACTCCCTGAGCGAGGGGCGCCCAGCTGCCGGCCTCAGCTGCGGGAACTCGGGCGCTGGCTTCCGGTAGCCCTGCGAACGGCTTCGCGCTGCTCGGCGGGGAGCCCCGGTGGGAGCTCGCCGAGCGGGAAGAGCCTCCAGCCCTCGACCTCGGCCGTCGTCCGCTGCGGAGGGCTCACAAGCCGGGCGGAGTAGTAGATCGTCATCCTGGCGGGCCAGCGCTTCGACACGCTCACGTGGACCACCCCTCCCGGCTCGACGACGGCGCCGCCCTCCTCCTCGAGCTCCCGGAGCAGCGCGTCCTCCGGCGGCTCCCCCAGGTGCGCGTGCCCGCCCGGAAGCCTCCACGAGCCGTGAGGGTGGTACCTGTGCCGAAAGAGCATCAGCCGGCCGGAGGCGTCCACGGCCACGACCGCCACTCCCGCGGTGGTCTTGGTTGAGACCAGCCACTCGGCGACCTCCTGCAGCCGCTCGGGTAGCAGGCCGAACACGAACAGCAGCGCCCGGTAGATCATGACCGTCGAGTATACCGCTCCCGTGCGCGGGCGTACTCCCAGAACGCGGAGGTCGCCGCCGAGCACCTCCTGCTCGCCTGAGCCAGGTCGCGCCTCCTCCGCTCCAGAGCCTCGAGCGCGAGCTCCGGACTGCCTCCGGCCAGCTCATCGAGCACCGAGCGGATCGCCTCGAATCCGTAACCGGCCCTCCTGAGGAGCACGACCACCTGTGCGTTGCGCACCTCGCGGTCGTCATACAGCCTGTAGCCGCTCTCCTCGTCCCTCGTGGGCCGCAGGAGGCCCCTCTGCTCCCAGAACCTGAGCGCGGAGACCCTGACACCCGTCCTGCGCGCGACCTCCCCGATCCGAAGCCCTCGCCTGCGCCTCACCCTGGCCCCGGGCTCCCAGTGGGCCGCGACCTCGCGCAGCGCCCGCGCGGTCTCGTCCACCTCCCTCCGGGCGCGGTCCAGGCCGGCGTGCCGCGCGTCCACCATCGCGCACGCCGCGTCCAGGTCGCCCTGGTGCACGGCCTGCATGATCCTGAGCGCGTTCAGCCAGCCGTAGCCGGAGATCATCTCGCGCGACGCCTCGATCGCGTGCAGGTGCAGATGGGT
>CADDYR010000250.1 GCA_902810765.1 Chloroflexota bacterium | reverse complement strand
TGGGCGAGGGGGCGGTGGACATCCGAGGGGTGTACGAGGTGCTGAGGGGAGCCGAGGTGGAGTACTCGACGCTGGAGATAGCCGGGGACGACAACCTGAGGAAGAGCTATGGGTACCTCCGAAGCCTGGGGGCGGAGTAGGATTCGTCGTCTCGGGCAATTAGGCGATGACTCGCGAGGTGGGGGATTGCACTTCCACCCTCAACTATGAAGGAGGACGGGCGTGGCGAGGTATCGGATATCGGTGAACATGGAGTTCGTGCGGAGCTCGGACAAGAGCTTCGAGTGGGGGGTGAACAAGGCGGCGGAGCTGGGGTACCGCTACGTGGAGCCGATGGTGCACACCGGTTGGGAGCTGTTGAGCGAGGTGGGATACTTCCACTCCTTCTCGATGGAGGAGGACCCCCTGCTGATGCGCGAGGTCTGCGAGGAGGCGGGGGTGAGGGTGAGCTCGATCTCCGGCCACAGCCCCCTCATGAAGCCCGAGGCCGCGGTGCCCCGCCTCACCCGCGCGGTCGCGTTCGCCGACGCCTGCGGAGCCCGCTTCGTGAACACCGACGAGATGCTCAAGCCCGAGTGGATGGACGACGTCTTCGCGCACGAGGTGATGCGCTACAGCCTGAGGAAGGCGGAGATGGTGGCGCGCAGGCATGGGGTGTACGTGTGCCTGGAGCCCCACGGGGTGTACACGCAGACCTCGGAGGGCCTCTTGAAGATAGTCGGGCTCGTGCCCTCCGAGTGGATCGCGGTGAACTGGGACACGGGCAACTCGTACCTGGCCGCGGTCGAGGACCCGTACGAGGCGCTGGAGAGGGTGCGGGACCACGTGCGGCATGTGCACGCGAAGGACATCTCGATAGAGCACAGCGAGCGGGAGAAGGGGAAGGTGACCGGGACCCCGGTGGGCTGCGCGTGCGGCGAGGGTCTGGTGGACTGGGAGAGGGTGCTCTCGATCCTCGACCCACTCGACCGTGAGATCTTCTTCAGCGTCGAGTGCGGCCGGGTGGACGAGGCCGAGCGCAGTCTGAGGTACCTCGAGCGGGTGATGGGCGACAGGCTCATAAGGGACTGAGGGAATGGCGCAGGTTCTCCTCTGAGGCACGTGGTAGCTGCCCCCTAGGGTTGCTGCCTCCAAAGGAGGTGGAGGTTTTCATGCGAACCAGTGCAGTGCTGAATACGACAAGGCAGGCGAGGAAGCACGAATCCATTGGTCGCAGGCTAAGACTCGACCTGACCGGCTGGGCATTCGTCACGCCCAACGTTGTCGGGTTCGTCGTTTTCGTCGGGATACCGATGGTCGCCGGTCTCGTGATCAGCTTCAGCCAGTGGGACATGCTCACGTCCCCGAAGTGGATTGGCATCTCCAACTACATTCGAATGGTGCAAGATCCGCTGATGTGGCTGAGCCTTAGGAACACACTGTATTATGCCGTGCTCACTATCCCCGGCACCATCATAGTGTCGCTCGCTCTCGCGATCGCGGTGAATCGAGTGGGTCTGATGTTCAAGACCTACAGGTTGTTCTTCTTCATCCCTGTTGTGTCCTCAACCGTAGCTATCTCCCTGATGTGGAAGTGGGTCTACAACGACCAGTTCGGTCTTCTCAACTGGCTCCTCGGGCTATTCGGATTGCCGCAGGTGGGCTGGCTCACCAATCCTGCCATCTCGATGATCTCTGTGGCAATAGTCGCAATCTGGAAGAGTATGGGCTACTACATGGTGCTCTTTCTCGCGGGGCTACAGGGCATTCCTGCGCACCTGTACGAGGCGGCGAGAATAGATGGCGCGGGTGCGTGGCGACAGTTCTGGAACATCACTCTACCCCTCCTGAGCCCCACGATGTTCTTCGTGCTGATCATCAGCGTGATCGGCTCGTTCCAAGTGTTCGATCAGGTGTACGTCATGACCCAGGGAGGGCCGGGCAACTCGACCCTCGTCTACAACTACTACCTGTGGCAGAACGCATTCCAGTACTTCAAGATGGGCTACGCGTCCGCACTGGCCTACGGCCTCTTCGTCCTGATATTCGTGGTCACTCTGATACAGGTCAAGGTGCTGAACAAGCGCGTAGTCTATGACCTGGGATAGGGGGTTGAGGATGGCAACAGTGATAAGCGGTCACCGCTCCTCGGGGCACGTTGGAACGCCTTCCGTCGCCCCGCTGTTGATCCGGCACGTCTTGCTCGTCACGATCGCCATAACCTGTCTGGTGCCCTTTCTGTGGATGATAAGCACGTCTTTCAAGACGCAGGCCGATGTCTTCACGTTCCCGCCTCAGTTCGTGCCGCGCCCCTTCGTGCTCGACGCGTACCACGACCTGTTCTTCGTGGTGCCTATGGCCCGGTATGCGCTGAACAGCGCCTTCGTCGCCACGAGCATCATGCTCGGTCAGCTCGTGTTCAACACTCTTGCGGCTTACTCGTTCGCGAAGATCCCGTTCCACGGCCGGGATGTGCTGTTCATCGCCTACCTCGGCACGATGATGATCCCCAGCCAGGTCACGATCGTGCCGCTCTTCATCCTAATGAAGTACCTGGGCTGGGTGGACACGTACTACGCCCTAATCATGCCCTTCATCCTGGGAAGCGCATTCGGGACCTTCCTGATCAGGCAGTACTTCCTCACGGTTCCTAGGGATCTTGAGGACGCAGCGAGGGTGGATGGTGCGGGCCACATCCGCATCCTCTGGGACGTGGCGGTGCCTCTCGCCAAGCCAGTCATGGCGACCTTCGCGGTCTTCAGCTTCATGTACTTCTGGAACGACTTCATGTGGCCGCTCATCGTGACGAACTCCGAAGCGCACAAGACGCTCACCGTGGGGCTCGCGACGTTGTCACAGGGTTACTACGGCACGAACTGGCCACTTCTGATGGCCGGCACGGTAGTCTCCATCCTGCCGATATTGGTCATCTTCGCGTTTGCACAGAGGTACTTCGTCCAAGGCATCGCACTGACCGGGCTGAAGGGCTGAGAGTGCCAGCGCGAGGTGCCTGAGAGGGAGGTGATGCATCGGGATGTGGGCCCCATATAGAGCAAGACATTGTAGCAGTATCGGTCCGAAGCAACACGACTAAGTGCTTTCGACGATCCCCAGGAGGTATTCCAGTGGCTGAGCATGGATCAAAAGAGACACGCCGGCAATTTCTCAAGCTGGCGCTTACCGTGTCCGCGTCTGGCTTGCTCGCGGCGTGTGGGTTCAACTACTCGAAAACGGGTAACAAGGGTTCTGCCAGTCGCGGAGCCCCGGGAACGCCCTCGGGCAAGAGCTCAAAGTCCGGAGGCGGGAAGACATCATCCTCGGGCACGCTGGTAGTTGCAAGCTTCTATCCTCTGAACCAGACATCCGGGTGGAAGGGACTGATCAAGACCTTTGAGGATGACCATCCCGGCTTGAAGATACAAACCCAGGTGACGAGCAACGGCCCTGACTACGTGGCCAAGGTTCTGGCCCAGAAGGCATCGAACACGATGCCGGACGTACTCGGCGTCGAGAACCAGACGATGTTCCCTTACTTTCAGTCCAAGGGGGTACTGCTCGATCTCACCTCCTACCTGAAGAAAGATCAGAGCTTCGACAGGAAGGAGTTCTACCCGAAGATCATAGGGCGATACACTGTGGACGATCGGGTGTACGGGGTGCCCTACGACTGCCAGCCCGTGTGTGGGGTGTTCCTCAACAAGAAGCTGTTCGAGGACGCGGGCGCCGACCTCCCAACCGGTGACTGGACCTGGGACCAGATGATCGCGCTGGGCAAGAAGCTCACGAAGCGACAGGGCAATCGTACTGTTCAGTATGGCTTGGACCCCGGAGGCAACTGGCTGAATTGGATCTTCGCGTACGGTGGCAGGCAGGTGGACGACGTGGACCACCCAACAAAGGTGCTGCTCGGCAGCCCGGAGGCCATACGGGGGATGCAGGCATACATAGATCTAATCCTGAGGGACAGGGTGGCTCCTTCCCAGGCGGGACTGTCCAACTCGGGACTCACCAGCGCGGATCTGTTCACTACCGGAAAGGTCGCGATGTCGGTCGAGGGATATTGGAACCTCGTCTTCGAGCCGGACAAGTTCACCAACCTGGATCTGGGTTACGTCATGCTCCCGCCCGGACCTGCCGGGAAGCGAGTCTTCCAGACGGGAGGGACGTGCTACTCGGTGTCCACGGGATCGAACCAGAAGGACAACGCCTTTGAGTTCGTGAAGTACTTCATGGGCATGCCGGGTTGGAAGGCAGCCGCCGCTACGGATCAGCCCATATATCCGCCCGCATATATCCCGGCCTACAAGCAGGTCTTCATGAAGCAGAAAGGTCCGAACTGGCCGGTCGAGAACAAGGACATCAACGGCGAGGCCGCTCAGTATGCCCTGTTCCAGCCCCGGGACCCGCAGTGGAACGAGATCAACACGAAGTACATCACACCCGACGAGAACCTGATGGAGCAGGGCAAGAAGCCGGTGGCAGCCACGCTCAAGGAGTGGTCCAGGAAGTTCACGCCGATGCTGACCGCGAACCAGAAGTGATCACCGCAGAACAGGAGGGGAGAGAGATGCGGCTGGGGGCGCTCGTGCCGGAGAGAACGCCGGAGGGCGTGCTGGAGGGGGTGATGAGGCTCGGGCTGTCCTCCACGGGGGTGGCGCTCCCGCCGGACGCCGTGCGGGACCTCCCTGTGGCACGGGCGCTCGGCGAGCGCTTCCGCGAAGCCGGCGTCGAGATGTCCCAGGTGGGGTGCTACACGAACCTCGAGTGCGCGCCGGGCCCGGCGCGGGACAGGCTGTTCGAGCGCCTCAGGGCCGTGATCCGTGCGGCCGGAGCTGCAGGCGCGCGCTGCGTGGTGAGCGGGGTGGGGCACATGGACCCGGACCACCAGGAGGACGTGTTCCGCGCTCACCCCGATAACTGGAGTGACGGTGCGATGGGGCGGCTCGTCGAGAGCTGCTCGGAGGCGGCCGAGGTGGCCCTGGAGGCGGGCACGAGGTTCTGCGTCGAGACCTGGGTGATCACGACGCTCGACACGCCCGAGCGCGTGGGCGAGCTCGTGAGGAGGGTCGGCACACGGGGCTTCGGGATACTCCTGGACCCGGTCAATCTGATGAGCCTGTACACCTACTTCGAGAACGCCCGAGTGATCCGGGAGTGCTTCGAGCAGGCGGGCGACGCTATATGCCTGGTGCACGCCAAGGACACCAGGCTCGTGGAGTCCGCGTTCACTTATCACGTGAGCGAGGTGCCACCCGGGGAAGGTATCCTCGACTACCGGACGCTCCTGAGGTGCATGGAGGGCCTGTCCGACCCCGAGACCCCGCTCCTGATCGAGCACCTCTCCGAGTACGAGCAGATCGAGAGGGCTCGCGACCACATCAGGAGAGTGGCCGCCGAGGAGGGGATGTCGCTGTAGGATCGGCCACGGTGAGGGGACGGCTGATCAGCAAAGGAGCTTGCGAGTGTACAGGGTGGGGATAATCGGCGTGGGACGGGGAGGTCAAGGAGTGGGCTCCCACAGCATAGGCTACGCGCACGCTCACGCCTACCGAATGCACGAGCGCTGCCGGATCGTCGCTGCGGCGGATGTCTCGCGCGAGAACCTGGAGCACTTCGCCCGTGAGTTCGACCCGGAGGTCGCAAGCGAGGACTATCGCGAGATGCTCTCCGAGGCCCGCCCTGACGTGGTCAGCATCTCCACCTACGCGGGGCTGCACCAGCAGAT
>CADDYR010000249.1 GCA_902810765.1 Chloroflexota bacterium | reverse complement strand
CCATCTGCCAGAGGCTCCAGAGCCCGAGCGCGGGCAAGACGGGGGTCCCGGAGCAGGGGGCCGTGTGGGGGGCGTTCGTAGTGCTGCTCACGTTCGCGTTCCTCCGCTCCTACACCTGGTACGTCGTGCCCGGGCTCGCGCTGCTGGCGGCCGTCTGGCCCCGGCACCGCCGCGCCACGATCCTGCTCTACGCCGTCTGCGGCGCCTGGTTCGTGGTGCACAACGCCGTCTGGCCGCCCTGATACCGGACCGCGCGCGACCTATAATGGCCTGGTAGAGAACACGAATACGGGAGCTGTCAGATGCTCTTTTCCGAACTGGCGACCTACTTCAGCCGCCTCGAGAAGGAGACCAGCCGGAACTCCCTGGTCGAGATCCTGGCCGAGCTGTTCGAACACGCGCTCCCCGAGGAGATCGCCTCCTGCACGTACCTGCTACAGGGCAGGCTCGCGCCGTTCTTCCAGCCGATCGAGATCGGCATGGGCGTCAACTACGTCGCGGACGCTATCGCGCTCGCGTACCAGACGGACCGCGCGGAGGTACTCCGCCGCTTCGACCGGCTGGGCGACATGGGAGAGGTCGCGAAGGAGATGGGCGAGGAGTCGGGCAGGGCCGCGCCGCCCGAGGCATCTCCCGGCATCGTCGAGGTGTTCGAGACGCTCAAGCGGATCGCCGGCATGGCTGGTCCGGGCAGCATCGAGCAGAAGGTGGGCGCGTTCACGAAGCTGCTCTCCTCGCTCGATCCGCTCTCCGCGAACTACCTGTGCCGCATCCCGCTGGGCAGGCTCCGCCTGGGCGTCGGCGACCCCACGATCCTGGACGCCTTCTCCTTTGCCCAAGTGGGCGACAAGAGCCTGCGGAAGCGGCTCGAGCGCGCGTACAACGAGACCTCCGACCTCGGGCTGATCGGCGATACCCTGTGGCAGCACGGTATCGAGGGCGTGGACTGCCTGAGCATCCGGGTGGGCAACCCCATCCGTCCCGCGCTCGCCGAGCGCCTGCCCAGCGCCGAGGACATCCTGAAGAAGCTGGGCCGCTGCGCCGTCGAGATGAAGTACGACGGCTTCCGCTGCCAGGTCCACAAGGACGGCGAGGATGTGAGGATATTCTCCCGCAACCTCGAGGACATGACCGGGATGTTCCCCGAGATCGCGCAGGCGACCGTGCGGCAGATCGCCGCCGACACCGCGATCTTCGAGGGTGAGGCGCTCGCGTACAACCCCGCGTCCGACGAGTTTCTGCCCTTCCAGCAGACCACGCGCAGGCGGCGGAAACACAAGATAGACGAGGCCGCACAGGAGCTTCCCCTGCGTCTTTTCGCGTTCGATCTGCTCTACATGAACGGCGAGAACGTGACGTCCGTCCCCTACGAGGAGCGCCACGACAGGCTCGCGCGGCTCATCCAGCGCGACGAGACGATCGACGTGTCCGCGACCAGGATCGTGGAGGATCCCGAGGCCCTGATGGAGGTGTTCAACCTGGCGATCCAGGAGGGGCTGGAGGGCATCCTGGCGAAGCGGCTCGACTCGCCCTACCAGGCGGGCTCGCGCAACTTCAACTGGGTGAAGCTCAAGAGGGCGCAGAGCGGCGAGCTGCAGGACACGGTGGACTGTGTCATCATTGGCTACATCTACGGACGGGGCAAGCGCTCCTCGTTCGGCGTGGGCGCGCTGCTCGTCGCGGTCTACGACCCCGACCGCGACCTGTTCACGAGCATCACGAAGATCGGCACGGGGCTCACGGACGAGGAGTGGCGCGAGGTCAGGGAGCGCTGCGAGCCGTACGTGAGCGAGGACAAGCCCGCTCGGGTCGAGAGCATCCTCAAGCCCAGCGTGTGGGTCGAGCCGGCCGTCGTGATCGAGGTGCTGGCCGACGAGATCACGCGCTCGCCCATCCACACCGCTGGGATGGACGGCGAGAAGCAGGGGTACGCACTGCGCTTCCCGAGGCTCGTCAGCTTCCGCTCCGACGACCGCAGACCCGAGGACTGCACGACCGTGCGCGAGATCGTCGAGATGTACGGTCAGCAGGGCTTCCGGCCGGCGAAGTAACGGGAGGACCCGGCCCCGCCAGAGCCGCTCGCTGGCCTGTCATCTCAGATTCTTCGCGGAGATTACCCTCGAGCGCAGCGAAGGGCTCAGGATGACGGACGTGGGTGGCACAGGACGGCAGGCGGGAGCGGGCCCGGTCCATACTGGCCTTCGGACCGGCCTGGTCGAGGTGATATCATTGCCTCAGGGCGCCGTCGCGCGCTCCTGGAGGTGAAGCCTTGGCCAACCCCGTGTACGTCGTGGGACACAAGAACCCCGACACCGACGCGATCGTGTCCGCCATTGGGTACGCGGACCTCAAGCGGCGCACCGGCATGGAGAACGCGGTGGCCGCGAGGCTGGGCTCCCCGTGGCCCGAGACCGAGTACCTCCTGGACCGCCTCGGCCTGCCCGCGCCGATGCTGCTGACCGACGTGTACACGCGCGTGAGGGACGTCATGAACCCGGGCGTGCAGTTCCTGCTGAATACCGCGACGATGCGGGAGGCGGGGCCCGTGATGCGGGACAAGCGCATCGTGCCGGTGGTGGACCGCGAGCGGCACCTGCTGGGAGTGGTCACGCTCGACGACGTGGCCGCGCGATATCTCCAGGAGATGGACCTCGCCGGGGGTGCCTCTGGGCGCATCAGCTTCGAGAGCCTAGTGCGCACGCTCGACGGCGAGCTAGTCGTGGGCGACGTGCGCGGCGAGTGGCAGGGCCGTGTCTGGGTGCTCGCGATGACGCCGGGGGGCATCGCACGCGTCGTGAGCGAGGGCGACATGGTCGTGGTGGGCGACAGGCAGGACGCGCAGAGGGTGGCGCTCGAGCACGGGGCGTCGTGCCTGGTGCTCGTGGGCGACGCCCGGCCTGACCCCGGGATCTCGGCCCTCGCCGAGGAGCGTGGCGCGAGGATCATCGTCACCCAGCACGACTCCTACCGCGTCACCCGCCTCCTGAACCTGAGTGTGCCCGTCTCGGAGGTGATGCGGCGGGACGTGCTGACCGCTGAGATGGACGATCCGGCCTCCGAAGTCGTGGAGAACCTCTCGGAAGCCCGGATGGGCGCGATGCCGGTCGTGGATGACCAGGGGAAGCTGGTAGGCATCCTCTCGAGGACGGACCTCCTGCGGGCTCGTGGCAAGGAGGTCATCCTCGTGGACCACAACCACAGCGCACAGGCGGTGGAGGGGCTGGAGCAGGCCCACATCCTGGAGGTGATAGATCACCACAACCTGGGCGATCTGCACACCCCCGAGCCGATCCTGATGAAGCTCGAGCCCGTGGGCAGCACGAGCACGATCGTCGCGGAGATGTTCGAGGAGTCCGGGCTCGTGCCCACCGTCCCGATCGCGGGCGCGCTCGCGGGAGGTATAGTCTCGGACACCCTGCTGTTCAGGTCGCCCACCTGCACCCCACGGGATCGCAGGGCGGCGGAGCGGCTCGCCTCGATCTCGGGCACGGATCTGGAGAAGCTCGCGTACGAGATGTTCCGCGCGAACTCCAACTACGAGCACACCACGCCCGAGCAGATACTCGGCTCGAACCTGAAGGTGTACGAGTGGGGCGGCAGGAAGGTGGGCATCGGCCAGGCCGAGACCGTGGACGTGGAGTACTTCGAGCAGCACCGGGAGGAGATGCTCCGAGCGATGCGCGAGATGAAGCGGCGGGAGGGCCTGGACCTGATGATCTTCCTCGCGACGGACATCCTCGGTCAGAACAGCGTGGCGTTCGTGCCCGAGCAGGAGGAGAGGTCGGCGCTGTCGCGGGCGTTCGGTGTGATGCCGCGCGACGACCGGGTCGAGCTCCCTGGGGTCGTGAGCCGCAAGAAGCAGGTCGTGCCCCCGCTCACCCGCGAGCTCAGTTGACCAATCCTCACCTCTCCGCCATCCGAGCGCAGGGTCCGGCCCTTTCACGATGATCTCCGGCACCGTGGCTTGACGCGGGCACAGGCTGTGTCATAATGAGAGCCACCCCCTGGAGGCAGCTCGGCTGATCGTGCTATGGAGCCATACACCGTACTCGGACACATCCGAATCCTGAGCGCGGCACCGATCGTCCCCGGCATCGCGCATCCCGAGAGGCTGATGCTGAGCCTGCTGGGCTGGGCTCTGCTCGTCTGCGGCGTGCTGATGCTCGTCGCTGGCCTGTACAGCTGGCGGAGGTTCGCGGCAAGCGTCCGCTGGCCCACAACGCCCGGGAGCATCACCTCTTCCAGCGTGGCTAAGGTGTTGCTCTTCCCCGTGTTCCCATTCCTCCTGTGGGCCCATAAGGCGAGCATCACCTACAGGTACACCGTAGGTGGGAAGGAGTACAGGTCTACCGGGATAGGCAATGGGGGTGGCATGTTCCTCGATGAGGGGCGCGCCCAGCAGCTGGTCAGAGAGTATCCGCAGGGGAGCGAGGTGACTGTGTATTACGATCCACATCGCCCCCGATACGGGCTGCTGCGGCCCGGCACGGGCAGGATCGGCCTCATGTCGCACATCACCCTGCTCATTGCGGGCGCGGTAGTGGTGCTCGTGAGCGTCTACATCGTGCGAGGAGCGTCGTAGGAGGTTGCCCTGGCGAGGTGCACCCGGGTGCTTCCGGATATCGCCGCAGAAGTCCACGCGCCCTTCGGATCAGCCGGGGGTTCCGGGCTCATCGTCCCAGTCCATGTAACGGCCGATGAGCAGGCGGGTGCGGTCGCGGGTCTCCTGGGGGACCACGTCCGGCGCGGTGACAATCGCCCCCTCCAGCGCTGAGCCGCACGGGCACTCCCGGGCCGAGGGCAGGGACTCGAGCAAGGCCGTGAGCGTGCGCTGGGCCGCGGCCGCGTTCCGGCTCAGCACCTCCGAGACCATCTCCGCCGTCACGTCCTCGCCGCCCTCCCGCCAGCAGTCGTAGTCGGTCACGAGCGCGAGGGTCGCGTAGCAGAGCTCGGCCTCGCGCGCCAGCTTCGCCTCCGGGAGCGCGGTCATCCCGATGATCCCGAGCCCCCACTGGCGGTACAGCCGGGACTCCGCTCGCGTCGAGAACTGCGGCCCCTCCATGCAGACGTAGGTGCCCGAGTCGTGCACCGCGGTGCCCGCCGCCCGTCTCGCCGCGCCCACGAGCTCACCGCGCAGCTGTGGACAGTAGGGATCGGCGAGCGAGACGTGGACCACGAGCCCGTCGCCGAAGAAGGAGGAGGGCCTGGTGCCGCGCGTGCGGTCGAATATCTGGTCGGGGACGACGACGTGGCCGGGCTCGAGCTCCTCCCGCAGGCTTCCCACCGCGCTCACGCTCACAACGCGCTCGACGCCCATCATCTTGAGCGCGTACAGGTTCGCCCTCGCGGGGATCTCGTGCGGCATCAGCCTGTGCCCGCGTCCGTGGCGCGGCACGAACACCACTCTGCATCCTGAGAGCACACCCGTCACGAGCGCGTCGCCGGGCTCGCCGTAGGGCGTGGTGAGCTTCACCTCCTCCCGCTGCTCGAGTCCCGGCAGGTCGTACAGCCCCGTGCCCCCGATGATCCCTATCTCCGCATGCGGCGCATCCGTCGCCATTCCGCGTGTCCCTCCTCTTGCGTGCGGCCCCACTTTACCTCAAAACGTGGTGCGCGGGTCGAGGGGGTTCCCCTGAGCACAGTCGAAGGGTCACGCTTCCGAGGCCGAACGGCCTGATCGCAATTGGAGTCTGCTGAAAAACTAGGCCCATGTGTTCGGCTCCCCTCTCCCAAAATGGG
>CADDYR010000248.1 GCA_902810765.1 Chloroflexota bacterium | reverse complement strand
TCTCCAGCCCGAACAGGTCGGCATCCTGCCAGGCCTCGCGCCTGACCTCGCCGCCCGGGTCGCCCCTCAGCGCCCAGGCGAGCTCCCGCGGCTCGTCGAACGGCCCCGAGACCTCCGCAACGCCTCGCTCGCACGCGAACAGCCAGTGCTCATCGCAGAAAGGGCGGCTCGGGATCGGCCCGATCATGCCGTAGGAGACGGACACGAGGGCGTCGCCCCACCCGGGCTCCATCCCCGCGAACCGCGCGGAGTAGGCGGCGATGGTGGGCTGGGGCTCGCGGCCATCGGCGAAGCGGGTCGCCGCCTCCGCCTGCACCCTCAGCGGGGAGCCCACGAGGAAGCCGAGCGTGTCCGCGGCGTGTACGTGGTTCTCCAGTAGCGGCCCTCCCCCGTCCTCCTCGCTCCAGAACCAGTCCTTCGCGACCATAGCGGGGTGCACGTACCTCACGGTGACCTGGCGGATAGGGCCGAGCTCGCCCTCGGGCGTCGCGAGCTCTCGCAGCCTCTGGAGGGCGGGGGCGAACCGCTTCTTGTGCCCCACCATCAGCACGACCCTGTGCTGGCGGCAGGTCTCGATCATCCGCTCGCACTCGAGCGTCGAGGGAGCCATCGGCTTCTCGACGAGCACGTGCGCTCCGCGCGCGGCCGCCAGCGCGGTGAGCTCCGGGTGGAAGCGCGGGGGCGTGCACACGCTCACCACCTGCGGCTCCGCTCGATCGAGGAGGTCCTGCGGATCCACAAACGCCGGGCACCCGTACCTCTCTCCCGCCTCCCGCGCCAGCCGCTCGTCCAGGTCGCACACGCCCGCGAGCTCCACATCCGGCAGGTGCGCGTATCGCTCTGCGTGCACCCTTCCGACCCCGAGCCCGATCACTCCGGCTCGCATCGCCGACCCCCTTCCCCGAATCTCTGCCTCGGCTGCTGATGATATCGCATCCGGCCTCGCTCCGCCCAGCCCGCGCGTTCTGCGCGGCGCGCCCGCTTGTGGCACAGGTCCTGCAGCTCGTGCACCGGGATCCCGGGCCGGGTTCGCGCTCGGGAGCCTAGTCGGCCGGAGCGAGGCCGCCATCAGGGCAGAGGTGTGAGGCATGATCAATCCGCTCGTTCGAGCTCTGGCCCGCCATTGGTGGCTGATCGCCCTGCGCGGCATCCTGGCCATACTCTTCGGAATAGGCTGCCTCATCTGGCCCGGGATCGCTCTCCTGTCGCTCGTCTTCCTGTTCGGAGCCTACGCCGGGCTCGACGGCATCTTCCTGCTGTTCACGGGCGTGACCAGACGCTCCTGGCTGACGGCCTTCGAGGGCGTCGTCGGCATCGTGGCGGCGATAGTCACGTTCGTGTGGCCGGGCATGACGGCGCTCGTGCTGCTCTACGTGATCGCGTTCTGGGCGGTATTCACGGGCATCATGAAGATCGTGGCCGCGATCCAGCTGCGGCAGTACATACGAGGGGAGTGGCTGTACGTGGTGCAGGGATTGCTCACGGTGATCTTCGGCCTCATCATGTTCGGGCTGCCCGTCGCGGGGGCGCTCGCCGTGGTGTGGCTGATCGGGATCTACGGCATCATCTTCGGAATACTCGCGCTGGCCCTCTCGCTGCGCCTCCTGAGCATCAAGGTATAGACAGGGCGATCGTTTGCCGGGGATCGGGCGGTGTGATACGCTGAATTGACCCTTGTCCGCAGGAGATGGAGCAGCGTGGCCGCCGATCAGGTCGTCCATACCCCCGCCGCGCGCGAGGCATACGTAGCCCGCCACTTCCGTCACAACTTCACGATGATGCTCTTCGACGCCATCTCGTTTCCCCTCGGGATGAGCTTCATCTCGGTCGTGACGATCCTGCCCCTGTTCGTGCGGGAGATGACCAGCTCGGACCTCGCGGTGGGGCTCGTGCCCGCGATCAACAACCTGGGCATCCTCCTGCCCTCGATCTTCATCGCGAACTTCATCGGACGCCTGCGCATCCAGAAGTGGTATCTCTTCTGGGTCGCGGTGATCGAGCGCCTGCCCTGGCTGGCCATGGCGATAGTCGTGCCGTTACTGGGGAGAATGAATCCCGGGCTCCTGCTCGTGCTGTTCTTTCTCGCCCTCTCGGTCAACAGCCTCGCGCAGGGGATGAGCATGCTGTCGTACTTCACTCTCTACGCCAAGGTCATCCCCGCCAACCGGCGAGGGGCGATGTGGGGGCTCGGAGGGGCGATCGCTGGCGTGCTGGGGCTGGGCGGCACGTGGGTCTCCGGCCAGCTGCTGCGCAGGCTCGGCTTCCCGGACGCCTACGCCCTCAGCTTCCTGTTCGCGTTCGTGATCCTCACCCTGGGCATCCTCGGCTTCACGCGGATGCGCGAGCTCCCCTCGGAGGAGACCCCGCCCGAGAGGAGCACGATCGAGTACCTGAAGAGCTTGCCCGAGGTGCTCCGCGGAGACAGGACGTTCTCGCTCTTCGTGCTCACGCAGGTGGTGTACGGCTTCTCCACGATGGCCCAGGCGTTCTATACCGTGTACGCGATAGACCGCTTCCACGCTAGGCCCGGGACGGTCGCGCTGTTCACGACGACCGCGATCGCGGCGAACACGGGCGCGAACCTGCTGATGGGCTTCGTCGGGGACAGGCGGGGGTACAAGCGGGTTCTGGAGATGAGCATGGCCTCGGCGGTCGTGGCCCCCTTGATCGCGATCCTCGCGCCCTCGCTGGGCTGGATGTTCGTCGTGTTCGTGCTGAACAGCGCGGCGTACGTGGGCGTGAGCCTGGGTGGTTCGAACATGCCGCTCGAGTTCGCGCCGCGCTCGCAGGTCTCCACCTACAGCGCGGTCGCGATGACCTCGACCGCCCCCGTGAGGGCTCTGGCCCCGGTGATCGGCGGGGCGGTCGCCGCGATCGGCTACGTGCCCGTGTTCGGCATCTCGATCCTCGCCGCGGTCGCCGGCCTCGCCCTGCTCGCGCTCGGGGTGCGCGACCCCCGCCACGCCCCGGGAGAGGCTTCCTGAGGAGGAGGCTCCGATGAAGCGTGTGTGGCCCCTCGAACGCATCGAGCCGGGCTCGATGGCAAACCTGGAGGACCTGCGTCAGGCGCTCTTGAGACGCCTCGCCCTCGTCCAGCTGCTCGCCGGCGGAGCCGCGGTCTGGTGGTCCCTTCCCCGCCAGCCGTTACCCCTGATCGCCTCCGCGCTGTGGCTCGCCCTGTTCTGCCTCGGGGCGATCGTGTGGTACGCGAGCCACCGGCTCCCGAAGGGGGCGCCGCACATCCTCGTGTGGGGGGACCTCGCGGTCCTGCTCACCGGCATGTACCTTCAGCCCGCCGACTGGCTGCCGATGGCGGGCGCTCCGATCGCGTTCGTCTGCGCGCTGCTCCTGCCGCGCCTGCAGGTCGTGCCCGCGCTGGCCGTGATCGCGCTGGCAGGGTTTCTGGACGCCGCGGGCATCGCCGCGTACCCGATAGCTCCCCTGTCCCTCTTTCTGCTGGCGTCGCTCGGCGCCGGATGGATCACCAGGCACACCCTCTACACAGCGCTGAGCTGGGCGTGGGGGATGCAGCAGCGCGCGGACAGCCTACTCGAGTCCGTCAGGAGGCACAGGGCGGAGCTCGTGAACGCGATGAGGTCCCTGCAGTACACGAACGGCCTCCTGCTGCGTACGCACAACGAGCTGCTCGAGGCCCGCGGGCAGGCGGACGAGGCCCGGCGCCTGAAGGAGAGGTTCGCGGCCAACATCAGCCACGAGCTGCGGACTCCTCTGAACCTCATACTCGGCTTCAGCGAGCTGATGTATGCGTCCCCCGAGGTGTACGGAGATATGCAGTGGCCCCCGAGCCTGCGCAGGGATGTGTACCAGATCTATCGCTCGAGCAGGCACCTCCTCGAGATGATAGACGACGTGCTGGACCTCTCGAGGTTCGAGCTCGCCGGGTTCAGGCTGCGCAAGGAGCCCGCGCGTCTGGAGCCCCTCGCGCACGAGGCCGCGGAGATCACCAGAGACCTGTTCAGGGCCAGATCGGTCCGGCTGGAAGTGGCGGTGGACGAAGACCTGCCAGAGATCGAGATGGACCGCACCCGCGTCCGCCAGGTGCTGCTCAACCTGCTGAAGAACGCCCTGTCCTTCCCCGAGGTGACCACCGTGCGGCTGGCGGCATATCGTGCCAGGGGCGAGGTAGTGGTCAGCGTGAGCGACGACGGGCCCGGTATCCCGCCCGACAAGCTCGGCCGCGTGTTCGAGGAGTTCTATCGGTCCGAGCGCTCGCAGCAGGGCGACTACGCGGGCTCGGGGCTGGGGCTCGCGATCTGCGAGCGGTTCGTCCGCGAGCACGGAGGGCACATCTGGGCCGAGAGCGCGCCGGGCGCGGGGGCCACCTTCTACTTCACCCTGCCGCTCCCGGAGGCGCCCCTGCTCACAGGTCGGAAGCGCCCGGACTCGGAGCGCTTGCAGTGTGACGCTCCCAAGCCGGTCGTCCTGGTGCTCGACCGCGACCCCTCGGTGGTGGCCCTCCTTGGGAGGTACCTGGAGAGCTACGATCTCGTGCAGGTGGCCGATCCCGATCGGCTCGGTGATGCGATAGAGGCCCACCAGCCGCGGGCGGTCATCGTGAACGAGCGGCCCGGAGAGAGGATCGCACCACCGAGCGTGAGCTGCTCAGTGCCCGTGATCGAGTGCTGCCTGCCGAGCCGGACCTGGCTCGAGGCCGACCTCAGCGTGGCGGCCTACCTCACCAAGCCTATGAGCAGCGACGACCTCGTCCGCGAGATGGAGCGGCTGGAGCGCGAGAGAGGCCCGGTCCGCGACGTGCTCGTGGTAGACGACGACCGTGGCTTCTGTCAGCTGGTCGAGCGAGTACTCGCGGCCGGAGATCGCCAGCTCAGGGTTCGCCGGGCGTACGACGGTGCCGGTGCCCTGGACGAGCTGAGCCGGCGCAGACCGGACCTCGTGCTCCTCGACCTCGCGATGCCCGGGATGGATGGGCTTGCCGTTCTCGACCGGGTGCGCGCGGAGCTGCCCGACCTTCCGGTGATCCTGGTCACCGCCAGGGGGCAGCTCGACGACATGCTCGCCCGGTACGGTGGCTGCGTCACGATATCGCGCAGCGGTGGCGTCAGCGTGATCGAGCAGGTCCGGTACCTCGAGGCTGTGCTCGCGAGCACACCGCCCTCCCTGGACGCTACGGGCGCAGAGCCCGGAGCAGATCATCCCTGCTGACGGGCTTGGGGACGACGGCGGACGCACCGAGGGAGCGCGCGAGCTCGGGATCGTTGAGCACGGAGCACACTATCACCGGCACGGCCGAGGTCTGGGGCGCCGTCCGCAGCGTCTGCAGCACCTGCCACCCATCGGCGTCGGGCATCAGGACGTCGAGCAGGATCGCCCTGGGATGCAGCTCCCGAGCGAGCCTCAGCCCCTCCTCGGCGCTGGTCGCCCCGGCGACGCGGCAGCCGTGTCCGGTCAGGTAGCGGCTGACGAGCTCGATCAGCCCCTCGTTGTCGTCTATCACGAGCAGCACCTCGCCGCGACGGGCGGCGTGGAGCACGAGCGAGCTGCGACCGTCGGGCGCGATCCGGCTTTCCAGCTTCCACCCCTGCTTCCGGGCGAGCTGCGCCGCGACCGTTCGCTCGACGCTCGCCTGGGCGGGAGGTCCGGGAGGGGGAGAGAAGGTGACGCTCAGGCACGCCACGCCCTCGGAGCTGTCGAGCCCGATCTCCACCTCGCCGGGGCGTGCGCGCTGTATCGCCTGGCTGAGCGCGCTCACGAGTATCT
>CADDYR010000247.1 GCA_902810765.1 Chloroflexota bacterium | reverse complement strand
CGCGCGAGCCGCACCGCCTCTGCTTTGAACTCCGCCGGATACGGCGGCTTCGTCTTCCCCATCGTGGACTCCTTTCGACCCTATTATCCATAGCCTCCAGGTGTCCACCAAATCGGGGCATGCTCAAAGCTCTGCTGGAGCGAGGGGTTGGAGTTGCTGTTGTACACCTTGAGGCTGGAGACCCTGCCGGCGGGGTCGTAAGCCGCCTGCTCGTTCGCCGTGCTGCCGAAGTCGAGCTCGAGCAGGCGGGAGCGGGCGTCGTACTTGAAGCTGATCCTCCGGTTGTTGTCGTTCGGGTCGCTCTCGGACGCCAGCCTCAGGCTGCCGTCGTACGTGTAGCTCACCGTCTGCCCCGCGCCCGAGCTCGGGTCGTGCAGCGTCGTCTCGCTCCCGAGCAGCCCGTCCGGGTAGTAGCTGTAGTCAGCCTCCTCCGTCTTGCCTCCCTGGGTCCGCACGATCCGGGTCACACGGTCGTTCACGTCGTAGGTCCGGCTCGTGCTGCCCGAGCCGTCCGTCATCCGCGTGATGTTCCCGTCGGCGTCCAGGTCGTAGTGGACGGTGTAGGCGGTCGAGCCGTCCGGGTTGTAGTACGTGATGTCGGTGAGGCGGCCCAGGAGGGGGTCGTAGGTGAACCTCGTCTTGCGGCCCGTGGGGTACGTGATCGTGTCCACGCTCCCGTCGGGGTTGTGCGTGAGGTTCGTCTTTCGGCGCGCCGTCTCCCCCTTGCCCGCGGGCGCGTCCACCTGCGTGAGGTACCCCTTGGGAGTGTCGTACGAGTAGTTCGTCTTGCACGACGCCGGGCTGCCCGCCGCCACGCACTTGGGGGGCGACATGCTCGTCACGAGCCCCCCGTCCCCGTATGTGAGCTTCGTCTGCCTCAGCAGCGCCCCGCACGTCGTGCTCGCCGTCGCCTGGGTGCACCCCCTCACGCCGTCGTTCGACAGGTCGGCACCCTTCGCGTACTGCTTGTAGTCGACGCTCGTGAGGTTGCCGTTCGAGGCTACGTTGTACACGCTCGCGTCGAAGGTCGTGCTCGTCGAGGAGGAGCCGTCCTTGAGGTTGTTCAACGGGTCCACCCCGTACACCGTGTCGCCGTAGTTCGCGCTCGTGGTGTCCGTCTCGACCCCGTCCGTCGCCTTCTCGCTCAGCTCGTCCGTGACGTTCTTGAGGAAGTTCGTCTGCTGCGACGCGCTGTCGCTGTAGTAGGTGTAGGAGGTGCCGTTCGCCTCGCCCGGCAGCCTGGTGTTCGTAAGCCTCAGGAAGTTGTCGTACGTCGCGGAAGACTGGTTCCCCGCCGGGTCGGTCACGCCGCTCACCTGACCGGAGGGGTCGTGGTGGAACACCACCCTCACGGGGTTGCCCGCGGGGTCGGGACGGCTGACGGTGGTGTCGCGCTGGTCGAAGTCGTACCCGAAGCTCGCGACGACGTTGCCCGGCCCGCTCGCGTCCGAGAGCGACTCGGCGATCCCCTTGGCAAAGAGGTGGTCGAGGTACACCCGCCCGTTGAAGCTGCCGGAGGCGGGGTAGAGCAGCACGGTGAGCTTGTCGACCTGCCAGGCGGGATCCACCTGCGTGTTCGGCATCCGGACGGCCGCCCAGGCGAGGTTCTTCAGCGGGGTCACCGGCCCGTAGGTCGTCTGGTTGTAGTTGTGCTGGATGACCACCTGCGCGTCGATCTGGGCCGAGCTGTCGTCCACCCACGCCCACAGCACCAGCTCCTGGGGCACCGCGTTCATCGAGAGCGCGGGGGAGTAGGTCTTGGACACCGAGGCCTTCGTGCTCGCAGAAGCCCCCGCCGTGTCCACCTCGAGCGAGCCCGCGCCGTAGTGCGCCTGGATCGCCGACTGCTGCACGCTCGCGTAGGAGTTGTCCGATCCCCAGCCGTCGGTCGAGCCCGCGGTCTCCCAGCTCTCCTCCACCTTGTAGCCGATGTAGCTCGTGTGTCCGTTCGGGTTGGTTATGCTCTCGAGCTGGTTGGCGTCGTCGTAGCCGAAGGTGGTGGTCGCGGCAGCCGCTCCCGTCGCAGGGTCCACCCCGTTGTGGATCGCTGTGAGGTTGCCGTCCGAGTCGTACTCGAAGGTCGACACCCTTCCCGCCATGTCGGTGATCTTGGAGAGGAGCCCGCTCGAGTTGTACTCAAGGCTGGTCGTGCGGCCCGCCACGTCCGTGACCTTCGAGAGCTTGCCCGAGGGATCGGCCAGGTCCGTGCCGTCGGTGGTGTAGCTGTAGTCGAGGTAGTTGCAGTCGGAGGGCTTCGTCGGGTCGTTGCAGTGGCGGTCCTCCCGCCTCCTCAGCTTGCCCCCCGCGTCGAAGTACAGCCTCGCCCCGCCCCTGTCCGCCTTCAGCGTCCAGACCTTCTTCGGGTCCGCGGTCGAGCTCGTGTCCTTCGTCAGCGTCCAGTCGTAGTACAGCGGGCGGGTGTACGAGAGGGTGCCGTTCGTGTTCTTGTCGGCCACGTACGTCCGGTTGGCCCCTCCCGTGCCGTCCTTGAGCACCACCGCGCCGCAGTTGTTGCTCGAGTCGCAGTCCACCGGGTAGAGCCTCACCGACTGCGAGAAGCTCCAGCCCTGGCCGAAGTCGGCGCCCTTGTAAGGGCTGGTGGTGTAGTTGGGGTCCTGGGAGTTGTAGGTGTGGACCAGGGCCACCGCAAAGCCCCGAGCCGGGATCGAGCCGTCGAGGTGGGTGAGCACGAGGTTGCCGTTCGAGGTGTTGACGTAGCCCGTGTTGCCTCCGCCGTAGCTGTGGCTCGTGTAGTTCCACAGCCTGCTCACGCCGTAGCGGGAGGCCCTGACGTACGTGATCTGGAGCTTCGGTCTCAGGCTCGGGCTGCCGGTGTACTCGCTCGAGTAGAAGCGCACCCACTGCCCCGCAGAGCCCGCGCTCTCGAGCCTCACCCCGTAGTTGTCGTACCTGCCCGAGACCCAGTCGCGCGCAAGCTCGCTCGTGTCGAAGCTGTTCCAGGCGTTGATGCTGATGCTCGGCTTGTCCCACACGTAGGTGGTCGTCGTCGTGCCGATCGGCATCGTGTCCCAGGTGGCGGTGGACTCGTCCCACGGCTTGGTGTTGCGGTGCATCTCCACGGGCATCCCGCCGTTGCCGTAGTAGGCGTACAGCTGCAGGGTCGAGCTGATCACCCCGCTGTCCTGCGGCAGCTTTGAGACCTCGGGGAACTGGATCAGCGTGTTCCTCGACTGCTGCCCCGAGCTGTCGGTGGCGACGTCGATCGTCGCGGCGTCCCCCCGGGTCGTGCTCGTCCCGCTGTCCGCGCTGTACAGGAAGGTGTCCTGCCCCTGAGTCGAGTCGGGCTGAAACGTGCCGCTGAAGGTGTCGAAGGTGGGGTCGAGGTCCACCGGATAGACGCGCGAGGGGTCGGAGAGCCAGGCGAGGTCGGGGGTGAGCACGAGCTGGACCCTGCCGCCTCCCAGGTCGGTCAGGTCAAGCTTGACGGCCTGCGAGTAGTCGCCGCCCCCGTTGCTGCTGTCCGTCATGAACGGCGTGGGGACCTCGAACACCACCTTGCCGGAGGAGTCCTTGAAGTCGATGCTGCCCTCGGCGTTCTTGGAGGCGCTCAAGCCGTCGAGCGAGAGGCTGAACTTGAAGGCGAGGGAGGCGGCGGAGGCGGGGGCGCTCTTGATCAAGAGGTCTTCCTTCACCCTCTCGTCGTCCACAGTGTAGCGAGCGTCCACTCCGGGGTATACGTCCTTGTAGGTGACCGAGGCCCCGTCCGCGCTCGCGCCGCTCGGGCCGGCGCCCAAGGCCGAGACGCTCAGCGAGCCTCCCGAGGACTCGAGCCGCATCAACGGGCCACCCGCAAGGAGGCCTGCCGGCTTGCCGAAGCTCACGGTGTAGCCGTTGGAGGAGTTGCGGTAGGCGTAGTCGGGGTCGTTGGTGAGGGAGGCGAGTCGGTTGTCGAAGTCCATCCACTCGCCCGTCTTCGGGTCCTGCCAGTACATCGGGCGCACCGAGTAGGTCGTGGTGAAGGTGCCGTCCGGATTGGCCTCGGTGCGGCTGAAGCGGGACTTGCCGACGACGACCGGGCCGGAGGGGGCGCTCCCGCTCGTGAGGAGGGAGGAGGCGTGCGCGCTTCCCCGCCACAGGGACTCCGCGGCCCCGCCGAGCGCGAGCACCAACACCACGAGCACCGCCAAGCCCCGGTACCAGGACGACCTCTCCAGCCTTCCGTGCATCGCCTTACTCCCCTGTGTCGCGCTGCTTCGATCCATGAGGGGAAGCATACCGCCCGGATCGGGCGAGGGAAATAGGCATTTTCACCTATGCGGAGGGATCATCGGCTCTCGTGAGCGGGCTACGACCGGACGACCCCGTGCCGGAGGGCGAAGATCGCGGCTTGAGTCCTCGACTGCACCCCCAGCTTCGAGAAGATGCTGCTCATGTGGATCCTCACCGTCTTCTCGCTGATGCCCAAGCGCGATGACAGCCCCTTGTCGTCCAGCCCCTCGGCGACGCAGCTGAGCACCTCCAGCTCACGAGGGGTGAGATGCTCGAGCCTCGTCCGGGCCTCCGACCGCCTGCTCCTGTGCTCCTCCGAGAGCCCGATCATCTCCCGTATCTGCTCCGGCGACAGCAGCAGGCCCCCACCGGCCAGCCTCCTCACGGCATCCACCATCTCGCACGGCTCCACCACCTTGTGCAGCACCCCAGCGGCCCCGGCCTCCACCGCCTCCGCGAGCTCGTAAGGGTCGGTGCTCGAGCTCAGCACCAACGCCCTCCCCAGGGGATTACCCTTCAGGTACTCCCCTATCAGCTCCCTGCCGTCCCCGTCCGGTAGCCCCAGGTCCACCACCAGCACGTCCACCTCGCATTCGGAGAGCAGCACCCGTGCATCGGCGATGGTGCCCGCATCTTCGACCTCCAGGTCGGGCTCGCGCGAGAGCAGCTGCGCGAGGGGCCTGCGCAGCACCGCGTGGTCCTCGACCAGCAGCACCCTCGTCATCCCGCCCTCGCAAGCTCGAAGGTGAACACCGAGCCCCCGCCCTCGGCGGGCTCGACCCTAAGCTCGGAGCCGTGCGCCTCGAGTATCCGCCTCGAGATGTACAGCCCCAGCCCCGCTCCCGGGGTGCCCGCGCCTTCCCGGCCCCGGGCGTACTTCTCGAAGATCCTCTCGCGCTCCTCCTCCCTCACCCCCGGCCCGTGGTCGCGCACCGATATCCTCACCCCGGATAGGGTGTCGGCCGCCGACATCTCCACGCCCGAGCCCGGAGGAGAGTACCTGGAGGCGTTGGAGAGGAGGTTCCTCGTCACCTGTCCGATCCTGGCCCGATCCGCCCTCACCAGCACGTCCGAGCCGAGGTGCACCGACACCTGCCCGAGCCCCTCCAGGGTGTGTGCGAAGTCCTCGGCATCGGCCAGGAGCACGCTCACGGGCACCTCGCGGCTCAGCACCCGGAAGTCGGCTCTCTCGACCACCGCCGCCAGCTGCACGTCCTCCACCAGCCCCCTGAGCGCGAGCACCTGGGAGCGTATGTTCGCCAGGGATGCCGAGCGCACCTCGGAGTCCCCGGCCTCGGCGAGATGGGCGGAGGCGAAGATCGCGGCCAGCGGAGTGGACAGCTCGTGCGCCACCATCCGGCTGAAGTCCGCCTTGAGCGTGGCGAGCTCCCTCAGCCTCTCCGCCCTCTCGTGCTCGAAGACCATCAGCCTCTCGCGCTCGGAGGCTATCCGCCTCAGCTCGACCACCCCTCCTGCGGTGACCGTGGCCGCGAACGCGAGCAGCAGCGCGTCCGACGTCGTCAGGATCGGGTTGTAGGCCGACGGCCAGAAGGAGTTGTGCAGCTCCGAGCCCGAAAGGAACACCATCGCCGGCACGA
>CADDYR010000246.1 GCA_902810765.1 Chloroflexota bacterium | reverse complement strand
GCCCCATGCTCTGGATCGTCCACGAGAGCAGCATCCACCGCCGGATCGCGCCCAGCCACTCGGTCCCGAGCCGTCCGGTGACGAGCGCGGCTACCGCGAAGGCGAACGGGATCGCGAAGCTCTGGTAGCCGGTGAGCAGGGTCGGGGGGTGGAGGCGCATCCCGGGGTCCATCAGCAGGGGGTTGAGCCCCCGCCCGTCCGGCGGCGCGACGGGCAGGCGCTCGAACGGGTTGGTCTGGAACCCGACCATCAGCAGGAAGAACGCCTGCACTCCCAGGAGCGTGGCTCCCACGTACGGCACGAGCTCGGGGTAGCGCCTGCGGCTGCGGAAGACGGCGACCGCGGAGAAGAGCGTGAGCATCCACGTCCAGAACATCAGCGACCCTGCCTGCCCGCCCCAGTAGCTCGTGACCAGGTAGCCCACGCTCATATCGCGGCTGGAGGTCTCGGCGACGTAGCTCACGCGGAAGTCGTGCGTCAGGAGCAGGTAGATCAGGATACCGCTCGCGAGGGTGAGCAGGGCCGCGTTCGCGTACAGGCAGTGCTGCGAGCTGCGGATCAGAGCGGGCGAGCGGCGCCAAGAGCCGGCCGCGGCCGCGACGAAGCCGTAGGCCGCGAGCACGAAAGCCAGGAGCAGAACGAGGTATCCGAGGTCGCTAGGTATCATGCTTCACGCAAGATCGGCCGCCCGCTGGCGCTCACTGCCGCGAGACGGGCTGCTTGGACTGGAACTTGGACGGACACTTCGCGAGCAGGGTGTTCGCCTCGAACACTCCACCTCGCGTCTCCTTCCCCTCTACCACCACCTGCACGTTGGGTCCGAAGATGTCGGGCACCACCCCGCCGTACCTCACCCGGAGCCTGCCGGTCGAATCGTACGCCGTGAAGCTGATGCTGCCGTCCGGGAGGTGCCGAATCGAGCCGGGCAGCACCCTGCCGGCCACCCTCACCTGCTGATCGTACGCGGACGCTCCCTTCGAGCGCAGCTCCCCGACCGTGACGTAGTAGATGGCCGAGCTGCGCGTGCTCAGGAAGACGAGGGTGCCGACGGCCAGAAAGACGGCCGCAGCCACCGCCAGCAGCCTGTAGTTCCTGCGCGTTCTCCGGATCGTCCCAGTGGTCGCGAGCTGCGACATTCCCAAGCCCCTCGTGAGAGTATAACACAGCGTAAAGCGGGGGGGACGGCCCCGGCAGGTTGCCCCGTTCGGCGGCTCGCGGTATCATGCCGTCCAAGCCAGCACGGAATGGAGTGCAGAGATGAGATCAGAACGGGGGCTGGCGGTGTTCCTCGCGTGCGCCCTGCTGATGGTGTGCTTCGGCGGCGCCCAGGCTGCGCCCCTCGGAAAAGGGGTGAGGCCACGGGCGGCACGCCACTGCGCCACCCAGCCCGTGCCCACGGGCGGGCGGGCGGTAGTGTGGTGCTTCGACTCCCAGCGCGAGGCCGACGCCGCGATGAGAGCGCGGGCGAGCAGTTCGGCGACGAAGATGGCGATCCTGTACGAGGACTCCAACCTCGGAGGGAGCACGCTCACCATCTACGAGAACTCGAGCCTTGGCTGGTGCGCCGGCTCTGGCAACATCCCATCGTGGTTCAACGACAGCACATCGTCGGTGCGCAGCTACTGCCCGGGCCTCACGCTGTACACGGACACCTACGAGGGCGGCCCTTCGCAATTCTTCGGGACCGGAGCGTACAACGTCGCGTCGTGGATGAACGACGAAGCCTCGTCGTACTCGTTCTCGCGCTGAGGGCGCGGCCTACCTGGCGAGGGGCGACACAACCACCGCCCAGCCTCTGCGCTTGTCGAGAAACGATCTGCTGGTGACGTAGTCGCGGGCACCCGGAGTGGCGGCCTGGCGGTTCTCGGCCCGATCCGGATGCAGCTCGACCGCCTCGCCGCCCACGATCAGGCGGACGCGCGATCGGGGGGAGACGCCGCGCAGGGTGACGCGCGTTCCGGTCGGAGCTGTCACGGCGTGCACGACGGACACGGAGCCCGACCCTTCGACCTTGACGCGCTCCGGAGGGATCCGCGCGCCCCTCGTCACGGGTATGCTGAGGTCGAACACCACCCTGCGCTCGAGCGTCACGCACCTGAGCGGGCTCGTGTCCGGGCCGCAGGCGAGCTTGCCGTGCGCCTGGACCTGCGACCCCGTCGTCTGCTGGACGACGTACAGCCCGCCGATCAGAAACTGCACCTGGAGCGGCGTCCTCGTGTCGCGGAGCCCCGCCGCGTCGTACTCCTCCACGAAGCCTGCCTCGCCGTTCTGGACCCCCGACGACCAGCTGTAACCGCCGTGCGGGATCTCCCGCCCTCGCGGGTCGAGCAGCAGCGGCGCGGTCTCCACCGTGGCCCCATTCTTCCGTCCGAGCTCGCCGAACGGGTCTATGGAGTTCACGTGCGCTCCCCGAGGAGCGGCGACCGTGTAGCCGATTATGATCTCGTTGGGATCGGCGTACACCCTCCCGACCGTGATGCGATATCCGCCGATGGGGCGCGTGACCGACACCTTCCTCCCCAGGTCGTCGAGCACGATCCTCTTCGTGCCGCGGTTCATGGTCAGCGCCCGCTCGAGCGCGGGCAGGGCGGCCACGGTCGCACCACCTAGCACGATCACCGCGAGGAGCGCGAAGAGCGCGGGGACGAGCCTCTGTGCCTGGGCGCCGGGCAGGGGCGGGAGCCAGCCACCGCGCTGCTGCCGGGCGCGGGCCGCCTCGGCTATCGAGGACCGGAGCCGGCCGGGAGGGCTTGCGGCCCTGAAGGACCTGTGCAGGACGCCCACCACGGCGTCGAGATCCTCGTCACCGGGCTCGTAGAGGTCCGAGTAGAGGTCGCGCAGGTCGCCGCTATCCCTCATCGTAGCGTTCCTTGAGCAACCGCAGGCATCTCCTCAGGTCGGTCTTGATCGCCCCCTCGGTCTTGCCCAGCAGCTGCGCGATCTCGGCGATCTTCAGCTCGGCCGCGAACCTGAGGGCCAGGAGCTCCCGCTTCTCCGGCGGGAGCTCCCGCAGCGCCTCGCGCATCCGCTGGATCGCCTCCGAGCGCAGCACCTCGGCCTCCGGGCCTTCGGCGTCCACGGGGCGCATGGCCTCCGGCACCGCGTCCCAGTCCAGATCGTAGTGCCTCCTGCGGTGGTAGTCCATCGCCACGTTGTGGGCGATCCGAAAGAGCCAGGCCGCGAACGACCCTCCGGTATCCCTGTACCGGGGCAAGGCGTCGAGGGCCTTCAGGAACACCTGCTGCGTGAGGTCCGACGCGTCGTCCCGGTTGTGGGTCCGGGACAGGATGTACCTGTAGACGCGGGCCTCGTATCGCACGAGCAGGACTCCGAACGCTTCGGTATCGCTGCGAGCCGCCTGAACCAGCTCGGAGTCGTCGTACCGTGTCCAGTCTGGACGTGCTGTTGGCAAGGGTAGAGCGTATTCCGTAGCCTGTACTCCTCGGCGGCTGTTCAGGTGCGATCTATAAGTAAAACGTATGAGGCCGCCGAAGGTAACATTACCGTAGCAGATGGGGCGCCCCGCCCGCGAGGAGGCGCCGTTGACGCCATAAGTGGTTGCCTCTATACTTCTAGCGTCGCAGGTCTTAAAGAAGCAGCCCGCTGGCCCAGCGCCTGGAGAGTGTGTATCCGGCTATGAAAGTGCGCACCGAAAAGAAGGAACAGCTCCTCGACTTCTACCGGCAGATGATGCTCATACGCCGCTTCGAGGAGAAAGCGGCGCAGCTGTACACCCAGGCTTACATCGGTGGGTACTGCCACCTGAACGTGGGGGAGGAGGCCACCGTCGTCGGAGCGCTCTCGGCGCTCGGGCCGGACGACTACGTCGTCAGCAACTACCGGGAGCACGGACACGCGCTCACCCTCGGCAGCGATCCCGGCGCGGTCATGGCCGAGCTGCTCGGCAAGGAGACGGGCGTCTCCAGGGGGCGCGGGGGCTCGATGCACCTCTTCGACCCCGAGCACCGGCTGTACGGAGGGTACGGCATCGTCGGAGGGCAGATCCCGCTCGCGGTCGGCATGGCGATGGCGGTCCAGTACCGGGGCCAGGACCGGGTGGTGATGTGCCTGTTCGGCGAGGGGGCGACGAACATCGGAGCGTTCCACGAGTCGCTCAACATGGCGAAGGTGTACCGGCTGCCAGTGCTCTTCCTGTGCGTGAACAACCAGTACGCGATGGGCTCGACCCCGAACGAGGCTTCGGCCGTGCCCGAGATGGTCACGAAGGCGCTGGCCTACGACATGCCGGCCGAGCAGGTGGACGGCATGGACCTCCTCGAGGTGCGCGACGCCACGCTGCGGAACGTCGAGCAGATCCGCGAGACCGGAGAGCCCCGCTTCCTCGAGGCCATCACTTACCGCTTCAGGGGACACTCGATGGCCGACGCCGGCCGCTACCGCACGCAGGAGGAGCTGCGCCGGTGGCAGGAGCGCGACCCCATCAACACGTTCGTGCGGTACCTCGAGGACGAGGGGGTGCTCACGCAGGAGTTGCGCGAGCAGATAGACGCCTCCGTCGAGGAGGAGGTCGAGCGGGCGACGCAGTTCGCGATGGACAGCCCCGCTCCGGACGTCGCCGATCTGTACAAGTACGTGTATGCGGAGGACGGTCAGCAGTAATTGGCTACGAAGACGTACCGCGAGGCGCTGAACGAGGCGCTGAGGGAGGAGATGCACCGCGACCCCGACGTGTTCATCATCGGGGAGGAGGTCGGCAAGTTCGAGGGCTCCTACCGCGTCACCCAGGGGCTCCTCAAGGAGTTCGGGCCGATGCGCGTCAAGGACGCTCCCATCTCCGAGACGGCGATCATCGGCTCGGGCGTCGGCGCGGCGATGCTCGGGCTGCGGCCGGTCGTCGAGATCATGACGATCAACTTCATCCTGGTCGGGATAGACCAGGTGGTGAGCAACGCCGCGAAGATCAGCTACATGTTCGGCGGGAGGGCCAAGGTCCCGCTCGTCATACGCACGCCCGGAGGCGGCGGGCACCAGCTGGGCGCGCAGCACTCTCAGAGCCTCGAGCACTGGTTCGCGCACATACCGGGGATGAAGGTGGTAGCTCCGACCACCCCGATGGAGGCCAAGGGGATGCTCAAGGCTTCGATCCGCGACGACAACCCGGTGCTCTTCCTAGAGAACCTCGCCCTGTACAACCTGCGCGGGGACGTGCCCGACGGCGAGTACGAGGTGCCGCTGGGCCGGGCCGACATAAAGCGGGAGGGCGAGGACATCTCGATCATCGCGCACTCGCGCTCGGTACAGCTCGCGCTGCAGGCGGCGGAGAAGCTCGAGCAGGACGGCGTCAGCGCCGAGGTCGTGGACGTCAGGTCGCTCCGTCCCCTCGACCGCGAGACCATAGTCGGGTCGGTCAGGAAGACGAACCGCGCGGTCACGGTGGAGGAGGGCTGGATGTCGTACGGCATCGGTGCGGAGATCGCCGCGACGCTCGTGGACGAGGCTTTCGACTACCTGGACGCGCCGATCAAGAGGGTGGCGGGGCGCGAGGTGCCTATGCCCTACTCGAAGGTGCTGGAGCGTGCCGCCATCCCGAGCGCGGATGACGTCGTGGCGGCCGCGCGGGAGGCGCTGGCCTGACCGGTGGGACCGATTCTCCGGCGGCCCGAACGCCGCCGTTCGACTAGGTAGAAGGGCAGGAGAGCATGGACCTGACGATGCCGCGGCTCAGCGACACGATGGAGGAGGGCACCGTCGGACGCTGGCTCAAGCACGAGGGAGACAGGATCGAGAAGGGCGACGCCATCGTCGAGATCCAGACCGACAAGGCGAACATGGAGCTCGAGGCTTTCCAGGGCGGCGTCCTCGAGAGGATCCTCGTGCAGGAGGGGGAGACGGTGCCCGTGGGCGAGCCG
>CADDYR010000245.1 GCA_902810765.1 Chloroflexota bacterium | reverse complement strand
CGAGCAGCCAGAACACCGCCGACCGCAGCACGGACAGCCAGTCAACGCCACCGGCGTGCGTCGTGGGCGGCGGCTGAAGGTGGCGGATGGGCGGGGGGTTGTGATGCTGGGGCTTCCCGCCGTGGCCCCCGAAGAGGGACAGGAGCCACAGGAACGGCGCGAGTATCAGCCCCACGGCAAACATCACCGCATTCACGACCGCGCCCATCGCCACCCTGAGCGAGTCCAGCAGCCCGGCGCCGAAATCCGTTGGAAGCAGCACCGCGACCACGGCCGCGACCACGAGCAGTGCCGCGGCATACCGTCCCCAGGACCGCGCCATCCCGTCCGCGACCACCGCCCTCTGCTCCGCCCACTCCCGACGCAGCGTGAGGTAGCGTCCCTGGACCAGCACCAGCAGCCCGACAATGAGGTAGACGATCACGTTCAGGATGACGCCCGCCACCGGAGCGCGGGAGAGGTCCACGAGCTCGGTGAAGGCCACGCGCGTCAGACCCGACGCCACGAGCAGGAGCACCCCTCCGGTGAGGAAGCGTACGGCGAGTCTGTCTATGGGCGGGACGTAGGTGCTGCTGTGCTCTACGGGCTCGCCGACCTCCCAGAGATCACGAGCAGTGAACCAGGTGCCGAGCCACGCGAGCCCCACCAGTGCGCACCCCGCGATCGTCGCGCCGCTCGCGTTCGGCACGCCCTCGATCGGGTTGCCCCTGCCCGCCGCCAGGTTCGCTCCCACGGCGACGAGCAGGTAGGCGACGACCGCCTCGCCCAGGTGGTACTTCCACGTGCCCGAGAGCCTGCGCACCGGGTCCCGAAGGTAACGGTACGAGAAGTAGGACTCGACCGCCGCGGCAGCGCACAGCACCACCAGGTAGCCGCCGCGCCACGAAGGCACGAATGTCTCTCCGAGCTGGACGAACGAGGCGATGATGCAGCCCACCGCGACCGCGAGCGCGGCCGGGTAGAAGAGCAGCTCCCTCCATCGGCCTGCGAGCACCGTCACGCGAGCACCTCCAGGTCCTCGTCCTCCCACACGGTGTACGAGGGCACACTGCCTGCCCCCATCTCCCACTCGCGACTCGCCGGGCCCCGCCTCGGGTCGACGACCACGAGCGACACCGCGAACCCGCCCCGCCTGAGCTGCAGGAGCGCGCTCGTGAGGCCCGGATCCCGCTCGCCCGTTATGGCCACCACCGTCGCCCCCCAGGAGAGCCCGGCGCTCTGCCGCTCGACGAGGCCGGCAAAGTCCCCTCCGTCCGTGGCCTCTATCCGCGCGAGCAGCTCGAGCACGTTCGCCATCAGGTGCGCACGTTCCGACCTTGGCGGCACGTGGACGGTTCGCACCTCTCCCACTAGGGGGTCGAGCCCTCTCGTCACCAGTCCCGCCGGCAGCCCCTCCTGCAGGATGACGTGGCTGGCGATCGAGGCCGCTGCGCTGATCGCTGTCTCGGTCGCCTCGTAGCGACGGTGGAGCCCGTAGTGCTCCCGGTCAAGGTCCAAGAATATCATCGTCTCGCGCGCGATCGCCGGCTGGTACTGCTTCACCACGAGCTTCGAGGCCCTCGCGGTCGCCGTCCAGTGGATGCGTCGTGGCGAGTCGCCGCGGTGGTAGTCGCGCACGCCCATGACCCGGCTGGGATCCTCGAAGAGGCGCGAGGTGGCCGGCAGGCTCACGAGCGGCGAGTGGGTGGGCAGCCCGAGCTTCCGGATCGGCACCACCCTCGGATAGACGATCATGCGATGGGCGGGGCCCGGCGGGAGCACGGTGGTCTCGATGCCGAGCAGGTCACCCGCCTCCAGGCTGAGCGGCCCGATCCGGTAGTAGCCGCGGTGGTGGCACCTCAGCCGGTAGGTGAACACCTTGCGCCCGCGGGGGCCGAGCGAGATCACCTGCGCGGGAAACGGCGCGGCGAGGAGGTGCACGGGCACGGACTCGCCCAGCCTGAGCCACGGCACGGGCAGGAGTCCCCTGTTCTCCACGGTCAGGGTCACATCCACGTCGTCGCCCGTGAACGCACGGTCCGTGAAGCTCCTGCTGACCCGGACGTTCCGGCTGGCCTGGTGGATCCACAGCCGCGCGAGAACGTACGTGCCCGCGAGGAAGAAGAACACGGTGAAGAAGAAGCTCACGCGGAGCACGACAGCGATCGCGAGCAGCGCCAGCAGGAAAGCTATGTAGTTGCGCACCGCGCCACCCCGGAGCTATCCCAGATCGCCCAGGTCGAGGTCGGTCTGCTGGAGGACCTCCCTGACCACCGAACGCGCGTCCCTTCCGCGCAGCTGGCTCTCGGGTCTGATGATGAGCCTGTGGCAGAGCGCGAGCGGCGCCATCTCCTTCACGTCGTCCGGCACCACGTAGTCCCGGCCCCGGAGCGCCGCGAGCGCCTGAGAGGTCTTGTACAGAGCAAGGGAGCCGCGGGGGCTCGCCCCCACCACCGCGTCCGGGTGAGCGCGGGTCGCCCGCACGATGCTCATTATGTAGCGCTCGAGCGTCTCGTCCACGTGCACGTCCGTGACCACGTCCTGCAGCACGGCGAGCTCGGCCCCCTCCACGACCTGGCCTATCGTCTCGACGGGATGGCGCTTGCGCAGGTTGCGCAGCATCGTGATCTCGCCCTCCTCCTCGGGGTACCCGATGGGCATCCTGAGCAGGAAGCGGTCGAGCTGGGCCTCGGGGAGGGGGAACGTGCCCTCGAACTCGACGGGGTTCTGGGTGGCGAGCACGAGGAAGGGCGAGGGCAGGGGCCGCGTCACGCCGTCGGCCGTCACCTGGCGCTCCTGCATCGCCTCCAGGAGCGCCGCCTGGGTGCGGGGCGTCGCCCGGTTGATCTCGTCCACGAGCAGGACGTTGACGAACACCGGACCGGGCTGGAACTCGAACGCGCCAGAGTTCTGGTTGTACACGCTCACGCCGGTGACGTCGTTCGGGAGGAGGTCGGGGGTGCACTGCAGGCGCTTGAAGCTCAGCCCCATGCTCGCGGAAGCCGCCCGCGCGAGCATCGTCTTGCCCGTGCCCGGCACGTCCTCGATGAGCACGTGGCCGTGGCAGAGCATCGCGACCAGCACGTACTCGATCTGCCGCCGCTTGCCTACGATCACCCGCTCGACGTTGCTCGTCACGCGCTCGACGAAGCGGGTCACGGGCGCCACGTCCACGGTCGTCGCCACGGATCGCCCCCTTTCGAGCTGCGGTCCTTTCTCGAAGGATACCACAAACGCGGCTACCGGCTCACCTCGTTTGTGAGCACGAGCTCGCCCACCGTGACGTGCACCAGGTCTCCGACCTCGAGGGTGAAGTCGTCGCCGGGCACGATCCCCGTGCCGGTCATCAGGAGCGCACCGCTCGGGAGCTCCAGCTCCCGCCCCAGGTACTCCGCGAGGTCCTCGAACGAGCGCTTCATCTGGGCCGTGCTCGTCTCCTCCTCGAACACGGGCCCACCCGCTCGCTCGATCCTGAGCCTGATCGGCAGGTCGCGCATCTCTTCCGGCGGGGTGAGGAGTATGCCCGGTCCGAGCGCGCACGAGCCGTCGTACACCTTCGCCTGTGGCAGGTAGAGCGGGTTCTCGCCCTCGATGTCCCGCGAGGAGACGTCGTCGCCCGCCGTGTAGCCGACAATCTCCATTCGACGGTCGAGGACGAGGGTGAGCTCGGGCTCCGGCACGTTCCATCCGCTGTCCCGCCTGATGCGCACGGGCTCGCGGTGGCCGCGCACGCGCCAGCCGTGGGCCTTGAAGAACAGCTCGGGCCTCGAGGCGACGTACACCCGGTCGTAGACATCAGCCACGCCCGACTCGGCCATCCGGGCCTCGCGGCTGCGCCTGTACGTCACGCCGCTAGCCCACACCTCCTGATACGGCTCGATGGGTGCTGCGAGCGGGTCGCGCGCCTCGTCCCCCGTCGGCAAGGCCCTCAGCACCCGCTCGACAGAGCCCGCGGGCAGGTCGAGCAGGAAGCTCAGCGTGAACGACTCGGGCAGGTAGCGCGAGTCGAGCGCCCAGCGGTATCCCGCGGGCGTCCTGTGACGCGTCAGGTACAATTTCTCACCTCGTTTCCGGCTGCATCGCGAGGGACGACCGATCGGCAGTAGTTTAGCAGGAAGGAGCCGGAGGCGGCCGGTCCGCCCCGGGTGACGATCCGGACTGCGCGCCGTGCCGTGCCATGTGCGGCACTCGTTCCGGCCCGCCGTAGAAGCTCCTGATCGTGCGGTGGAGGCGGTTCCCGCCCGGGGCCTCCTCGAGCAGCTTGATCCCCAGGCAGTACTTGCTGCTCACCGCCGGCCTGGCACCCAGGCTCCACAGGACGCGGTCGGCGGCGCCGCGCCCCAGCGCGGACTTCGTCTCGAGCAGCACGAACTCCTCGAGCATTCGGCTGCGGGCGCCGTCGGGGCGCGTAAAGGCGAGGTCGAAGTCGCAGGTCATCCTCTCGCTGAGCTCTCGGGAGACGAGCGTGATCCGCCTGTACACGGTGCTGAGCGTGGGCCGGAGGTCCCACGGCGGGAGCATCGCGTACCGCTCCCACAGGACGTCCTCGAGGAACCCGAGGGCCTCGGGGGTGAGGCGGCGCCGGTCTTCCGGATCGTAGGGCATCTTGCGCTTGATCGTCTCACCGCGCCCTCCCTTGAGCTTCGCCTCGAAGAAGCAGTCCCCGGAGTCCAGATACAGTCGGGTGCGCGCCTTGAAGCGGCGCCTGCGTCCCTGCGCGTGCATCCGATAGGTGAGGAGCGAGGGCGTGTCGAAGTACAGGCTGTCGTAGCCGAAGTCCCGCCTGCCCGATATCTCGAGCGCCGCCCAGCCGTCGCCCAGCGCCGCCACGAACCTGGCGAAGAGGTGCCTCGGCAGATAGTACTTGTTGTCCTGTCTCGTTAGGAGCTGGGCGCTCCGGTTCAGCTCGTCGAGCGACACCGCCTGCACCGCCTCGACACAGGTCACGATCCCGCGATCCATCTCAGCCTTCCCTCGTGCTCGCAAGCGCCTCTCCACGGCGCTCCCGGTACCGCACGTCCAGGAGCATCAGGTCGCGCACGTAGTCCACGTGGGAGATGCTGTAGTCGAGCACCTCCGCGCCCAGCCTGTGCTCCAGGTCGGCACGCAGGCTCGCGTCCTCCTAGTGGATCGTGTCGAGCGTGATCTGGCGACGGCCCGTGCCTCTGCTCAGGCTCCGGCTGTCCATGACGGCCACGACGAGTATCGCCGCGAGGTTAAGCATCAGCGTGAACGTGAGGTCGGCCACCGCGACCGGATTCCGGCCCACGCCGAGCGCGTTCACCACCGCGAGCACCATCGCCAGGAAGCAGTAGGCGAGCTCGGTGTTGCTGAACTCGTCGCTGCGTATCCTGATGATCGAGAGGATGGCGAACAGACCGAAGCCCACCCCTATGCCCGCCTGGCGGACCGACAGCACCGTGAGCACGAGGAACAGCCCCACGTTGAACACCGTGAAGGTGGCCAGGAGGTCGCGCCGCGCGTGCCGCCTGAAGTACAGGCCGTAGGCGACGAGCGCGATAGCGACGAGGTCCATCGCGAACATCACGCCGAAGGTTCCAAGGTTCACCGGGTTCATGCAATCCCCCCTTCGATATCCTGCATCTGAGTTCAGTCTAGGAGGGTGGGATTAACACAACCTGAGAGGCCCATTAGGTGGCTCTAATCGCCGGGCCGTATGAGAGGTCTCTAATCCTGCTCTCATCGTCCTCTAATCTTCGTGACGGAAACTGTACCCTGGATGGGTATCCATACCCGGAGGGAGGAACGTTGAAGGCCGCCGCGCTCGGCTTTCTGGCCTCGGTGCTGGTCCTGCTCGTGATCGGGCTCGTGGCGACTCGGGCCCTCGGCCAACTGCAGGCCCGGCGGCCACCGCCCTCGCCCACCGCCGCGCCGGGGCCAAAGCCCACGGTCGTCGTGCCCGTCCGGGA
>CADDYR010000244.1 GCA_902810765.1 Chloroflexota bacterium | reverse complement strand
GTGCGCCGGTGGGAGCGGGAGCACTGGACACCCCGCGCGGCGTGGAGGGCGGAGCGGGGGTCGTGCGCGGCGTACCGGCCGAGGGCGAAAGGGCCACGGCCGTGCTCGCGGACGTCGGCGCGGCGGTCTCGGGTGCACGAGTCCTCGCGACGGTCGGGCGCCGCGCGGTCGCTGCGGGCTTGCTCCCGGGAACGCCCGAGGAGCATCCGGCCAGCACTATTACGAGCAGCAGGGCGCCGGTGACCGGGCGCATCTTCGATCCGCCCCTCCTACCTCATCATACCCCTGCAATACCCCTGCCGGGAGCGTGTGGTTCGAGGTCAGGCGGTGCCGACGCCCGAGCGCACGGCCTCCCCGAACGCGCTCAGCCGCTCGAGGGCGTCGAGCTCGAACCACTGCAGCACGATCTCCTGGGCGCCCGCCGCCTCGTACTCGGCGATCTGCTGCGCGATCTGGTCGGCGGTCCCGACGACCTGGTGTCGCGCCCGGATCGCGTCGAACACCTCGCCCAGCGACCTGCCGCTGAGCTCGCCCACCGCGTCGCGCCGCCTCTCGAGGAGGGCGTCGAGCTCGCGCGAGTCGCGCGCGAAGGTCACGGAGGTCATGTGGGTCCGGCGGACGTCGGCGGGCTTGCGCCCCTCCCTGCGCAGCAGCTCGTCCAGGAGCTCGTTCCGCTCCCGGAACTCTTCGGGGGAGAGGCCGAGCCCGTTCCAGACGTCGGCGTAGCGCGCGGCCAGCGGCAGCGTGCGCTTCGGACCGTTGCCCCCCACGAGGATCCTGAGCCTCGGCTGTGGCTCGAACGAGTGGTTCAGCCTGGCCTCGCGCAGGCGGAAGAACCTGCCCTCGAACGTGACCGGCTCGGTGCTCCGCACGAGCCCGGTGATGACCTCGAGCCCCTCCTCGAGCCTGGCGAGCCGGGTCGTCGCGTCTCCGAGCGGGTACCCGAACATCTCGTGCTCCCGCTGCTGCCAGCCTGCGCCGACCCCCAGGATCAGCCGGCCTCCGGCGAGCTCGTTGATCGCCACGGCCTGCCGGGCAAGCATCACGGGGTCGCGGAAGGTCACGGGCGCGACCATCGGGCCGAGGTGGATGCGCTGCGTGTGGTCGGCCGCGTACGCGAGCGAGACCATCGTCTCCAGCGACTCCTGATCGGGCGGAGCGGGCGAGGTGAAGTGATCCGACCGGAACAGGCCGGCGAAGCCGCCCTCCTCCACGACCTCCACTATCCTCCTCCAGCGCCGCCAGGTGAGACCCATCTGGCCCTCGATCATGATCGAAACGTCCGCCATCGCGTTCACTCCCCTCGTTCGCGTGCGCTTCTCCGCGCCCATATGATCTTCGGTCGCGGGCGGCGCGTCAAGGTTGAGCCCGGCAGGCAGATGATATACTGGGCGTGTCCGCAAGCCGCTCGCGACCTTCGACTACACTTACGGGGAGACGTTTCCTTGCCCAGGACCACCGTTCAGAGGCTCAGGGGATTCCGCGACTTCCTGCCGCGGGACATGGCGCTCCGAGAGCACATAACCGCGAGGTTCGAGGAGATATTCCGGAGCCACGGCTTCCAGCCGCTCGACACCCCGGCGCTCGAGTACGCCGAGACGTTCGAGGGGAAGAGCGGCCAGGAGGCCGAGACGCTGATGTACAGGTTCCTCGATCACGGCAACAGGCGAGTCGGCCTCCGCTACGATCTGACTGTACCCCTCGCCCGCGTCATGGCGATGCACCCTGACCTGCCCACCCCATTCAAGCGCTACCACATCGCGCCCGTCTGGCGCGCCGAGCGCCCGCAGAAGGGCCGGTACCGCGAGTTCTGGCAGTGCGACGTGGACATCGTCGGCAGCGACCAGCCGATAGCCGACGCCGAGATCCTGGCGATCATCCCCGAGTGCCTCGACGCCGTCGGGTTCGAGAGGTACCGGGTGCTCATCAACAACCGCAAGGTGCTCGCCGCGCTCGCGAGGGTGTCGGGCGCGGACCCGGATCAGGCTCAGCACATCTACCGCTCGATAGACAAGCTCGCGAAGGTCGGGCGGGAGGGGGTGCGCGAGGAGATGCTCGAGCGCGGGCTCTCTCCGGCGACCGCCGACCGCGTGCTCGAGATCGTCTCGCTCTCGGGAGAGAGCGACGAGGTGCTCGGCTCACTCTTGGAGCTGCTGGCGAAGGACGCCGTGGGCTCCGAGGGGGTCGAGGAGATGCGCTCGATACTCGCGCTCGTGCCGTCGTTCGGGGTCGATCCGGCCTGCTTCGTCGTGACACCCTCGCTCGCCCGGGGCCTGGACTACTACACGGGCGTGGTGTTCGAGACGGTCGTGGACGAGCCGAGGGTCGGCTCGGTCACCGGCGGCGGCCGCTACGACGAGCTCGTCGGCCAGTTCTCGGGCCGCCCCCTGCCGACCGTCGGCACGAGCCTGGGTCTGGAGCGGATCATAGACGTGGTGGAGGAGCTGCGCCTGCTCGAGCCGCCGCGTGTGTCAGCCGACGCCCTCGTCACCACGTTCGACGACGAGTCCACCCCCGAGTCCGTGCGCCTGGCCGCCAGGCTGCGCGCGGGGGGCATCAGCGCGGAGACTTACGTCGGCAGGTCCGGCAACATCCGGAGGCAGCTCGCGTACGCCGACCGCCTCGGGATCCCGGTCGCGCTCATACTCGGTCCGGACGAGCGCGCGCGGGGGGAGGTCGCGATCCGGGACATGCGGTCGGGCGAGCAGACGTCCGTGCCCTGCGAACAGGCGCCGGAAAGGGTCCTCACCATCCTCGAGACGTCGTAGGAAGTCCCGTCTGCCGTGCGACGCCTGACCGTCTGTCTACTCATCTTATTCCTCGTCGGATGCTCGGCGTCACGGCAGACGGGCAAGAGCGCTCGCACGCCCTCCTCCCACCTGCCGCAGGTGTCCGCGTCCCGTGCGCCCGCGACGCCGAGCGGGGCTCGCGCGACCCCGACGGTCCAGCCCACGCCCACCGCGCCCGCTCCGGTGCTGGGAGGGCACGTCACCGAGCTCATCCCGATCTACCCCCGGAGCCTGGACCCGCTCCTCGCGGACAACGTCGTCGAGTCCCGCGTGGAGTCCCTCCTGTTCGACTCCCTGATGAGCGTGGATCCCCGGACGCGCCTGCCCGTGCCCGATCTCGCCGCCGGCTACTCCGTGTCGCCCGACGGGCTGACCTACACCTTCCGCCTCCGGAAGGACGTGCGATGGCACGACGGGGACGCCCTCTCCGCCTCCGACGTCGTCTGGACATATCGCGCGCTCGCGATGAGCGAGCTGGAGGCTCCGCTCCTGCCCTACACCGGCGTGATACGAAGCGTGCGGGCGCTGGACGGCCACACCGTGCAGTTCAGGCTCTCCAGGCCGTACTCCGCGTTCCTCGCACGGCTGGCCACCGTCCCCGTGATCCCCCGCGCGCCTTTCGCCAAGCTCAGGGGCGCGAGGCTGCGCGCGAAGCTCGAGAACTGGCCCCACCCCATCGGCACCGGGCCGTTCGTGTTCGGGTCCGCGACGCCGGGGATCTCCATCGAGCTGGTCACGAACCCCGACTACTTCCGCGGACGCCCCTTCGTGGACCGCTACGAGCTGCGGGTGATGCGCTCGTCGGGCGAGATCCGGGAGGCGCTGATCTCCGGGCGGGCCGACCTGGCCTGGCTGCCGCCCACGCTCGCCCGGTCGCTCGGGGAGCAGGACTTCATCACCCAGACGCCTATGGATACCTCCGAGGTGACGTACGTATTCTTCAACGTGGGACAGGACCAGAGGCACGGCTCGCCGCTCGCGGACGTGCGGGTGCGGCGGGCCCTCGCGTACGCGACCGATCAGGCGGCGGTGGCTCGGGCGCTGGCCGGCAGCATTAGCCCGATCGCGAGCTTCCAGTCGCCCGTGAGCCCCGCGTACGAGTCGTCCGGGGGGAGCTCCGCGCCCGGCTTCGATCCGTCGCTCGCTCGTCAGATGCTGGAGAGGGCCGGGTGGAAGGACAGGGATGGCGACGGAGTCCGCGAGAAGGGCGGGCGGAAGCTATCGGTGACCCTGTACTTCAACGAGGTGCCTCCCGGGTACCCGAGTGTGCTCGGCACCTCCTACGCGCCCGCAGCCCGGACCCTCGCCGCCGAGTGGCGCAGCGTGGGCGTCGGCGTCCGCGTGGTGGCGGAGCCGTGGGACCGGCTCGCGTACCGGCTGTTCGACTCGCACGCCTTCGACGCGGCCGTGCTCACCATCGGCACGGACGCCGTCCCCGACCAGAGCTACCTGTGGGCGTCCAGGAGCCGCGACGACGCTTTCAACGTCGGCGGCTACTCCGACAGGCCCACGGACCGCCTCCTGGCCGAGGGGCTCGAGGAGCGGGCGCCCAGGGATCGGGCCGGCACGTACGCCCGGCTCGACGAGCGCCTGTACGCCCGCTTGCCCGCGCTGCCGCTCGGAGCGACCCGGGTCCTGCTCGTCAGGAGCAAGCGGCTCGTCGGCCCCAACCCCGACTTCTGGGGAATGGTCCAGCACGTCGGGGTATATCGCTGGTACGTGCAGGACGGGCGATAGCCTTCCCCGCGCGGCCCCCGCTCCCAGGTGATATACTGGTCGGTGACCCCATCTCATCGCCACGATACAGAGGATGAATAGCCAGCTCGACCTCCTGTCCATCATAACGCGCGCGCCCGAGCTGCGGCGCTGTCTCAGCGAGCTGGAGTCCGGGGAGCGCGTGGTCCACCTTCCACCGTGCGCGCAGCACGCGCTCCCCGTGCTCTGGACCGCAGTGTACGAGGGCGCCCGGCGCACGATGCTAGTCGTCGTGCCGAGGCCGGAGGACGCGGTGACGACGGTGGACGCGCTGGGGCTGTACGCCTCGCCCGGCACGACGATCGTCGAGTGGCCCGCGTACGACAACCTGCCATACGAGCGGGGCGCAACCCAGAGCGAGACGCTCGCGGCGAGGCTGGGAACGCTCGAGATGCTCCGCCGCTCCAGGGCGGGCGGCGAGCCGCTGATCGTCGTCGCGAGCCTCAAGGCCCTCTCCGAGCCCACGCTCGCCAGAGCCTACTTCGACGGGCACAGGCTGGAGCTGAGCACCGGCCAGCGGCTGAGCCTCGTGACCACCACCCGCAGGCTTGCCGAGCTTGGCTACGACCCCCAGCCGCTGGTGGAGTCTCCAGGGACTTTCGCGCGACGCGGGGACATCCTGGACGTGTGGAGCCCGTCCGAGCCCTCGCCCGTGAGGATCGAGCTCTTCGGCGACGAGATCGAGAGCATGCGCGCCTTCGATCCGGAGTCCCAGCGCTCCGAGCAGAGTCTGGGCAAGCTCGCGGTCGTGCCTCCGCTCGAGCTACCCCTGGCCGAGGCGGACCGGGCGCTCGAGGCGCTGAGCTCGCTCGACCTCGGCGCTCTGCGCCCGGAGGTCAGGTCAGAGTGGGAGCGAATGCTGACCAGCCTCGGCACCGGCGGGCTCCGCCCCGCGTACGGCGGCCTCGCCCCCTACTTCCCGAGCGGCACGGCCAGCCTCCTGGAGCACCTGCCGGAGACGGCAGTCGTCGCCTCCGTCGAGCCCGAGAGGCTGCGGCTGGTGGGCGACGCCCTGCACGCCCAGGCGAACGAGCTCCGGGACGAGCTGCAGGCGGCGGGCGAGATCCCGCCCGAGCCCAGGCGGCCCTACCTTCTGTACTCAGAGCTCGCACCGGGGATCGAGGCGCACCAGCAGGTGCTCCCGGCCGAGGAGGAGTCCCACTCGCCGCTCATCACCGGCGTGACGGGCTTCGGCGGAAGCGTCGAGCGGATCGTCACCAGGCTGCGGGTGTGGGCACACGAGCGCAAGCGGATCGTGCTCGTCACCCGGCAGGCCGAGAGGCTGCGGCACCTGCTCGGGGAGCACGACGTGCCGGTGGCCGTCGCGAAGGGCCGGGCCGCCCCGCCCGCGGGCGCGGTGACCATCCTCCACGGCAGGCTCGAGGAGGGC
>CADDYR010000243.1 GCA_902810765.1 Chloroflexota bacterium | reverse complement strand
CCGGGGGTGAGCGCGCGCGTCCGGCGGCCGATCAGCCCGACGAGGGACGCAAGCCCAAGGCCGGTCAGGTACCGGGCCGCGCTCAGCTCCATCCGATGAACCTGTCGAGGATGTTCGCGGTCGTTCTCTGTATCCTCCAGTCGACGATCCCGTGATGGCCGTAGTCGTCCAGCCCCCAGCCCCACTGGATCGTGCCCGCGTCGAACACCCACGCGCCGCTCGGCGCCTGATAGATGCACGAGTTGGCGTACATGAAGTGTCCGGGCCTGGGCTCGACGCGCGACCGCGAGAGGAGGTGATAGCTGACGTGCGGTGGCAGGGGGTAGCGCGGCTGGTAGCCGTCGAACTCGTAGCCGACGAGCCCCCGCACCCGGCTCCCGTCGTGGAAGCCCGTGCCCGCGTAGACCCAGCTCGAGGCGTCGCGCACCACGTAGGTTCCGGACGGCCTGAAGAAGTGCTCCTCGTGGTGCACCATAGGGAAGAGCGAACGGTACTGGATGCCCAGGACAGTCTGCTCGGGCATGTTCACGGGGGGCTGCCTCCAGTTGACCGTGGTCGTCCGCCCGTGCACCGGATCCAGCCTGGCGTTCTTGTAGTCGAGCATGATCCTGTCGCGCACTCCCTCGGGCGACGGCAGGAACCGGAACTGACGGTACATGTCGTTGCCCCCGAAGAAGGCGAGGTTGACCCCGTAGCTTCGCGCCCTCACGACTGCCTCGCGCATCCGCATCGTCCAGTACTCGTCGTGTCCCACCGATACGAACGCCCGGTGCCGCAAGAGCAGCTGGGGCCTCAGGTCCGTGTCCACGTCGGTCTGGTAGTCCACGTCGTAGCCGTTTCTCTCCAGCCAGCGCACGAAGTTGATCTCGTACCACAGGAACTGCCCCGAGCCGTCGTCCGCGTACGGACGGTCGAAGGAGACCTCCACGGCTCGCTGGTTGCCGGCGATGGTGTCGACGCCGTAGCTGTCCGCGCGTCCGTCGTTCCGGTCGTACAGACTCTTGCCCGTGCGCCCGTCGTCCGGGTAGTCGTTGTACGCCTGGTACGTGGTGACCGCTTGCTGAAACAGTATCGGCGCGCGGTCCCCGTCGTCGCGCACCGCGAACACGACGTAGTTCTGATACCTGTGCGCGTTCGTCAGGACGCCCAGGTATATGCCAGTCGTCCAGTCGCGTGGGACCAAGAGGGTGTAGCTGGGATGCCAGCGGCACTCGATGAGGCCGGTACGCGGGCGGACCGGGCAGGGAGGCTGGACGACGCCGCGGAACGGACCGACGCGCCTCATGAACCTTCCACCCTTGCCCCCGTACCAGCCGATCCGGTAGATGCTCAGCGTGTATGTCTGACGAGGGTAGACGGTGACGTAGAAGGTGATCCTCGCGCCCTCGTTCACGCTCGTGGCCGAGGCGTAGCCCTTGATCTGCTGTTGCCTGTCGTTCGCCACGCGGTAGCCGTGCCGCCCGATCTGCCAGGCGGTCGTGCCAGGGTGCCGGTTCTCGAGCACGATGGGGTTGGGCGTGAGGTGCAACGCGTGCTCAACCCGCCCGAGCTCGAGGCCGCCGGCAACCATCCTGCGGACGATCCTCCCAGCGGCACCAAACGCCCCGAGCCGCGCGAGCAGACTCGACCGCCTGACGAAACTCGGAGGCTCCGAGGCGTGCCGGGCAGCCAGAGTGGCGGTTGCCCTCGGCCGCACGACCGGCGCCTGCGTCCGGGCGACCCGAGTCGGCCCGCACGCGGCCAGCGCCAACGCGACCAAGATCGCGAGGGTCGTGGTCGTGAAGATCCCCCTGCTCCTGCCTCTACCAGGCACCAACCCACCCCTCATTTCCAGTCTCCCGCACAGAGATGTACTTCACCTGATACTAACGCCGGGATGGTTAAGGACGGCTTAAAGGCGGGTTAACGGGGCGTAAGCTTCTTCTCAGAGCCTGAAGACCCTCTTGGCGTTCTCGGTCGTCGCCCTCGCGAGCTCCTCGAAGGGAATGCCTCGGGAGTCGGCGACGGCCCTCGCCGTCAGCGCGACGTACGACGGCTCGTTGCGCTCGCCCCTGCGCGGCTGAGGCGGCAGGTAGGGGCTGTCCGTCTCTACGAGCAGCCGGTCCAGCGGCACGCTCGCCGCGAGCTCGCGGAGGTTCTGGCCGTTCCGGTACGTCACCGGTCCCGACAGCGAGATGTAGTAGCCCAGCTCCATCGCCCTCATCGCCTGCTCCACCGTTCCTGCAAAGGAGTGCATCACCCCGTAGGTGGGGCCGGGCTGGCTCGCGATCAAGTCCAGCACCTCGTCATAGGAGTTGCGCGAGTGGATGACGACCGGCATCTGGGTGAGGCGGGCTATGTCGAGCTGCACGTCGAACGCCGCGAACTGCTCCTCCCGTGTCGCGCCCATCCGGTAGAAGTCGTACCCGGTCTCTCCGATGCCGACGACCGGGAGCTCCATCAGCCTCTGGAGCAGGCCGTCGCGCACCTCCGACGACCACAGCGACGCACTGTTCGGGTGGATCCCCAGGACGCACCTGACGCACTCGTACCTCTCGGCGAGAGCCAGGCTCCGCTCCCAATCCTCCGGAGTCGTCGCGACGTCGAGTATGTACTCTATCCCCTGCTCCTGCGCGCGGCTCACGACCTCGTCGCGGTCCTCCTCGAAGGCGCGGTCGTTCAGGTGGCAGTGGGAGTCGATCAGGGAGTAGGTTCTCTCATGCATAGCGAGTGAATTCTAGCCGACGCCGGGGCAGCATTCCAGGCCGGGTGCGACCGGACCGGGCGGTCCGTTATAATCGGGCAGTAGGAGGCGCCCGACGACTTGATCGAGAGATACACCCTTCCCGAGATGACCCGCCTGTGGTCCGACTCCTCGAAGTACCAGCAGTGGCTCCGGGTCGAGCTCGCGGTATGCGAGGCGTGGTGCGAGGAGGGGGTCATCCCCCGCGAGGACATGGAGAAGCTGCGCCACGCGTCCGTCAGCGCTCGCAGGGTCGCGGAGATCGAGCGGGAGACCGACCACGACGTGATAGCTTTCGTGCGCGCGATGGGCGAGACGGTAGGGCCGGAGAGGCGCTGGATTCACCTCGGCCTCACCAGCTCCGACGTGGTGGACACGGCGCTCTCCCTGAGCATCGTCGAGGCGGGGAAGCTGCTGTGCGAGGAGCTCGGCGCTCTGGAGCAGGTTATCGCCGGGCTCGCCCGGCGCTACCGCGACACCCCGACCATCGGCCGCACGCACGGGGTCCACGCGGAGCCGACCACGTTTGGGTACAAGCTGCTCGGCTGGCTGGACGAGACGCGCAGGAACGAGCGGCGGCTCGGCGAGGCGGTCGAGGCGATGAGGGTGGGGAAGCTCTCGGGGGCGGTCGGCACGCACGCGAACGTGCCCCCCGAGGTCGAGGTGAGGGCGCTCGCATCGCTCGGGCTCAGGCCCGTGCCGGTGGCGACCCAGGTGATCCCGCGCGACCTGCACGCCCAGCTCCTGAACACGCTCGCCCTCGTCGCGGCGTCGCTCGAGCGCTACGCGACCGAGATCCGCCACCTCCAGCGCACCGAGGTCCGGGAGGCCGAGCAGCCGTTCGGGGAGAGACAGCAGGGCTCCTCCGCGATGCCTCACAAGCGCAACCCCGAGAAGATGGAGCGGGTGTGCGGCCTGGCCAGGCTCATCCGCGGCTACGCCCTCACCGGGATGGAGAACATCGCGCTCTGGCACGAGCGCGACATCAGCCACTCCAGCACCGAGCGGATCACCATCCCCGGCGCCTGCACGCTGCTCCACTACATGCTGCGCCTGATGACCGACAACCTTCGGGGCCTCAGGGTGTACCCCGAGCGCATGATGCAGAACCTGAACCTCACGCACGGGCTGGTGTTCTCCCAGCGTGTGCTGCTCGCGCTCGTGGACGCCGGGATGGACAGGCAGGAGGCGTACAAGCTGGTGCAGGAGCACGCGATGCGGAGCTGGGAGACCGGCGAGGACTTCCGAGAGCTCCTGGCGAGTGACCCGCGCGTCGCGGAGACGCTCGGGCCGCACGGGCTCGATGAAGCGTTCAGCCTCGAGCCCCACCTCAGATACATCGGTACCGGCTACGAACGAATGGGGGTGTCCTGAACATGACAGTTACTGAGACCCGGCTCGACGACCTCAGGCTGATCCATCGCGGCAAGGTCAGAGACACATACGACCTCGGAGACAGCCTCCTGATGGTCGCGACCGACCGACTCAGCGCCTTCGACTGGGTTCTGCCTACCCCGATCCCCGATCGCGGGAAGGTGCTCACCAGCCTCTCCGTCTACTGGTTCCACAAGCTCCGTGACATCGTGCCGAACCACCTTATCAACGACGGCTCGGACGGCTGGCCCGAGGAGCTGCGCCCCTACAGCGACCAGCTCGACAAGAGGGCGATGATCGTGCGCCGGGCGAAGCGCATTGACTACGAGTGCGTCGTCCGGGGCTACATCACCGGCAGCGGCTGGGCCGAGTATCAAGAGCACGGCACGCTCGCGGGCAAGCCCCTGCCGGAGGGGCTGCGCGACGGCGACAGGCTGCCCGAGCCCGTGTTCACGCCCGCCCGCAAGAACGAGGAGGGGCACGACGAGAACATCAGCGTCGAGACCCTCGAGAACGAGGTGGGGCGGGAGCTGGCCACGAGGCTCGGCGACATCAGCGTCAGGCTCTACCAGGCAGGGCTCGAGCACGCGAGCGAGCGGGGGATCATCCTCGCGGACACGAAGTTCGAGTTCGGCTTCGTGGACGGCGAGCTCACGCTCATAGACGAGGCGCTGACGCCCGACAGCTCGCGGTTCTGGCTGAAGTCGGAGTACCAGCCCGGACGGTCCCAGCCCAGCCTGGACAAGCAGTTCGTGCGCGACTGGCTCTCCGGGAGCGGCTGGGACAAGAACTCGCCTCCGCCGGAGCTGCCGGCCGACGTCGTGGAGGCGACCAGGAGCCGATACCTCGAGGCGTATCGCCTGATCACGGGCGAGGAGCTGGCCGTTTGAGGCGCTGGGTAGGCAGGGTGATCGTCCTCCCCAAGCCCTCCGTGAACGACCCCCAGGGCCTCGCCGTGCTCGACGGGCTGAGCTCGCTCGGTTTCTCCGGCATCGAGCGCGTGCGGGTCGGGCGCAGCGTGGAGGTGTACCTCAGCTCCGAGGACGAGCAGGAGGCGGCTCGCGAGCTCGACGAGATGTGCCGCAGGCTGCTCGCGAACACCCTGATCGAGAGCTACACCTTCGAGGTGTGCGAGGAGCCGGACGAATGAAGATAGGTGTAGTAACGTTCCCCGGCTCGAATGGGGACACGGACTGCGTGCACGCGCTCGAGAGCGTCCCGGGCTGCGAGCCGCAGCTCATCTGGCACAAGAGTACCGACCTGGGGGGCTCGGACGCGCTGATACTCCCGGGCGGGTTCGCGCACGGCGACTACCTGCGGGCCGGGGCGATCGCTCGATTCTCCCCCGTGATGCGCGAGGTCGAGCGGTTCGCGCGAGAGGGCAGACCGGTACTCGGCATCTGCAACGGCTTCCAGGTGCTCACCGAGGCCGGGCTGCTGCCGGGAGCCCTGCTGCGCAACCAGCACATCCTGTTCAGGTGCGCGTGGGTCCACGTCCGCGTGACTTCCAGCCGCTCCCCCTGGCTGAGCGCTGTCCCGGAGGGCACGGTGCTCCGGATCGCGGTCGCGCACGGCCAGGGCAACTACTTCGCCGACGAGGATACTCTTCGCGAGCTGCGGGAGCGCGCCCAGATCGCGCTCCGGTACTGCGATCCGGACGGCAGGATCACGCCCGACAGCAACCACAACGGGTCCGTCCTGAATATCGCCGGAGTCACGAACCGCGAGGGGAACGTGCTCGGGATGATGCCGCACCCCGAGCGCTCGTCCGACCCCCTGCTCGGGTCGGAGGACGGCCGCGCGGTGTTCGCCTCGCTCGCCAGCACGATGGTGAGGGCATGAG
>CADDYR010000242.1 GCA_902810765.1 Chloroflexota bacterium | reverse complement strand
CCGACGGGCTGATGGTCGAGGTGCATCCCCACCCCGAGCACGCCCTCTCCGACTCCGCACAGCAGCTCACCTTCCAGCACTTCTCTGAGCTCATGTCCTCCCTCAAAGCCGTCGCAGCCGCGATAGGGCGCGCGATCTAGCCCGAGAGGGGTGATGGGGTGGGCGCTAACCCCGGTCGAGCCGGCTGCCTGGAACCACTGGGTGATGCCTCCTGGGCACCCGACACGTGTCGTCCCGTGCCGCTCGTATCCGCCCTTCGGGGCCGCCCACGCCTGCCGTCCTGGTGCCACCAACGCCTGTCATCCCGCGCGAGGCGAAGGATCCGAAAGGCCGTGCCTTGCGCCGAACCTGTGATGGATTCTTCGACCCGCGGCCTCGGAGTGACAGGGCAGTGAAGGTCCCCGGGGCCGGAACGGTATAGTAGGAGGCCGTGGGCGACGGGCCTGCGGCATCGACGTGAGGTCCGATTCGTAGGGGCAGTGGCAAGGGAGGTCGGGATGACCGAGATACGGGTGGCTGTGATACCGGGGGACGGCATCGGCCGGGAGGTCGTCCCCGAAGGGCTGCGAGTGCTCGCGGCCACGGCGAAGCAGGACCCGCAGCTCACCCTCTCCTTCACCGAGTTTCCCTGGAGCTGCCGGTACTACCTCGAGCACGGACGGATGATGCCCGAGGACGGGCTCGACACCCTCAGGGAGTTCGACGCGATCTACCTGGGCGCCGTGGGCTGGCCGGGCGTGCCCGACCACATCTCGCTGTGGGGGCTGCTGCTCCCCATCCGCCGCGGCTTCGATCAGTACGTGAACCTGCGACCCGTCCGGCTGCTCGAGGGCGTGCGGAGCCCGCTCGCTGAGCCGGGCGAGCTCGACATCGTGGTGGTGCGCGAGAACACGGAGGGAGAGTACTCGGACGCGGGTGGGCGGCTGCACCGCGGCACGCCGCACGAGCTCGCCGTGCAGGAGACGGTGTTCACGCGCTTCGGCACCGAGCGCATCATCCGCTACGCCTACCAGCTGGCGCGGGAGCGCGGCGGCAAGCTCACGGGCGCCACCAAGTCGAACGGGATCAGCGTGACGATGCCCTTCTTCGACGAGGTATTCCGTGAGGTCGGGCGGGAGTTCCCGGACGTGGACGCGTCGCTGATACACGTGGACGCCCTCGCCGCCCGGCTCGTGCTGGACCCGGAGTCGTTCGACGTCATCGTCGCATCGAACCTGCTCGGCGACATCCTGAGCGAGATCACGGCCGCCATCTCCGGCTCGATTGGCATCGCGGCCTCGGGCAACCTCGACCCCGAAAGGCGGTTTCCGTCCCTGTTCGAGCCGATCCACGGCTCCGCGCCGGACATCGCGGGCAGGGGGATCGCCGACCCGGCGGGAGCCATCTGGGCGGCGGCGCTGATGCTCGAACACCTGGGCCACGCGGAATCCGGGCGACGGGTGCTGAGTGCGCTGGAGAGAGCCCTCTCGGAGGGGGCGCGCACGCCCGATCTGGGTGGTACCGCCTCCACCCGGGAGATGACGGACGCGGTGCTGGCACACCTCGGGCCGCCCGCGGCCGGGTAGACGGGCGCGCCCGCCCTACCCCGACGGGACGAACACCGCGCGCACGCAGCCGTCCTCCTTCTTCTTGAACATCTCGTAGCCGCGCGGCGCGTCCTCGAGCGAGAAACGGTGCGTCGCGAGGTACGACGGGTCCAGCTCCCCCCGGACCGCGTGCTCGAGCAGGCGGGGCACGTACTTCTGCCCGTGCTGCTGAGCCGTACGCACCGTGAGCCCCTTGTTCATCATGACGCCCAGCGGGAACTTGTCCATCACGCCGTACACGCCCAGGATCACCAGCGTCCCGCCCTTCCGGCACGCGACGATCGCCTGCCGCAGCGCCTCGCCCCGGTCGGTGGCGAGGTGCAGCGCCTGCTTCGTGCGGTCGTAGGCGTACTGGACGCCGGTACCGTGCGCCTCCATGCCCACCGCCTCGATGCAGGCGTCCGGGCCGCGCCCGCCGGTCATCTCCTTCAGCGCCTCGATCACGCTGTCCACCTCGGCGTAGTTGATCGTTTCCGCGCCCGCCCTCTCGCTCGCCATCCGCAGCCGCTCGGGAAAGCGATCTATCGCGATGACCCTCCCGGCGCCCAGCAGGTAGGCGCTCTGGATCGCCATGAGCCCCACCCCGCCGCACCCCCACACCGCGACAGTGTCTCCGGGCTGGATGCCACAGAAGTCGGCGCCCATGTACCCCGTCGGCGCGGCGTCGGAGAAGAACACTACCTGCTCGTCCCGCAGTCCCTCAGGGACCTTGAAGCAGTCGTTGTCGGCGTGAGGCACCCGCACGTACTCGGCGTGTGCTCCGGCATACCCTCCGAAGGCGTGCGTGTAGCCGTAGATCCCCGCGGTGGGATAGCCGAGCAGCGGCTCCTGGAGATCCGCCCGCGGGTTCGTGTTGTCGCACAGCGACCACAGCTCGTGCCGGCAGTACCAGCAGCTGCCGCAACAGATGAACGACGGGACGACCACCCGATCTCCCTTCCGGACCTGCCTCACCTCCGGTCCGACCTCCACCACCTCGCCCATGAACTCGTGGCCGATCACGTCCCCTGAGCGCATCGTGGGGATGTAGCCGTCTATGAAGTGCAGGTCGGAGCCGCAGGTGGTGGACATCGTCACCCGCAGCATGGCGTCGTGCGGGTTGACGATCACGGGGTCGGGGACCGTCTCCACCCGCAGGTCGTTGATCCCGTTCCAGCACAGCGCTCGCATCGCCGGACCTCCTCAGTCGCTCCCTCGGCCCGCGCGGGCGGACGGATTGCGCTCCGTTGTGGGGATCTCGCCGGTCTCGACGAGGCTCTTGAAGCGTCGGAGCGCCTTTTCCGCCAGCGCGCCCGGCACCACGGACAGCCGCTCGCTCGCGGCCTTCCCCAGCACGCCGCCCGGCGGGTCGAACCGGAACCGGAGCATCACCTCGGTGCCCCAGTCTCGGGGCGCGGCCCGGAAGCTCACCGAGCCCTCGTTCGGCAGGTCCGCTCCCTCGAGCGACTCCCACCTCAGGAGCTCGCCGGGGCGATCCTCCATCACCCGCGCATCCCACTCCAGGCTCCGCCCGAGCGGTACGTGCACCCGCCAGTGCGTGCGACCATCGCCCGCGGGCGCAACCTCTCCGATAGGTGCCACGATCCGGCTCAGGTTCCCTGGCTCGCGCCAGAAGCGATACAGCTCGTCCGCGGGCCTCCCGATCGTGATGGACCGTCTCACCTCGATCGCAGCCTCGGAAGCGCCGGGCTCGCGCCGGGCGACGCCCGCCGTGTTCACGCCGAGCGCCTCGTAGAGGCGACTGTGCCCACTGATGCCCCGATAGAGCAGGATGCCGCCGAGCACCCATATCCCGGCCCCTCCGACGGAGCGGCGAGTGAGGCCGCGGACCAGCAACACTCCGCCGAGCAACGCCGACGCCGCCCGCTCGGGCCGGCTCAGGTTGACCTCCGACGCCGGCCGGACACCCCGGCCCGCGGGAAAGGCCGCTCGAAAGCCCACTCCCGTCGCGGTACGCAGGACCGCTACACTCAACGCTCTCATGCTGCCTCCTCGGTTTCCAGGCCAGCCTGGAAGGCCTCCTTCAAGTTGCAAGGCGGGTGCCATCATCTTCCCGCGCGATGTGCCATACTTACCATTGGCATCGTGAGGTGGCGGCACACTTCATCCGTAGTAGCTCGAGGAGGCTTCTTTGGCAACCGATTCGGTGGGCGCCCCGCTGCGCGTGGGCGTGATAGGGCTTGGTTACGCGGGCAACGTCCACACGCGTGGATATCAGAAGATCCCGGGGGTCGAGGTCGTGGCCCTGGCCGGTCTGGAAGACGACCGGCTCCGCGATATGGGCGCGGAGTACGGCATCCTCAACCTGTACCACGACTGGCAGGATCTCCTGGCGCGCGACGACCTCGACGCCGTGAGCGTGTGCACGCCCAACTTCCTGCACGCGCCAATCGCCGAGGCAGCGCTCGGCCGCGGGCTCCACGTCCTGACCGAGAAGCCGATGGCGCGCACGACAGAGGAGGCCGAGGGAATGGTGCGGGCGGCGGTGAAGGCACGGCGTGTGCTCCAGACCGCGTTCAACCACCGGCAGCGCGGAGACGTGCAGACCCTCAGGCGGTTCATAGACGAGGGCGTGCTGGGGCGTGTCTACTACGCTCGTGCCACCTGGATGCGCCGGCACGGCATCCCCGGCCTGGGCAGCTGGTTCACCAGCAAGGAGCTCGCGGGCGGAGGCCCCCTGATAGACCTGGGTGTCCACGTGCTCGACCAGGCGCTGTACCTGATGGGCGAGCCGGAGATAGTGACCGTGAGCGCCTCGACCTACGCGGAGTTCGGCCCACGGGGACGCGGCATGCGGCGGTTCGGCAACCCGAAGATGATCACCGGCAGCGGGTTCGAGGTGGAGGACTTCGCGACCGCGTTCATGCGCACCGCGGACGGAGGCACGCTCACGCTCGAGGCGAGCTGGGCAGTCGAGGGCGACTACAGGGACGACTTCGGCGTCCTCCTGTACGGCACCGAGGGCGGGGCGAAGATAGATGTGAAGGTGTACGGCTGGGAGGACACGCTCGAGATCTTCACCACCCAGGCGGGCTCCCCCGTCACCGTCAGGCCGGCTTCGGTCAAGGGCGGAGGGCACGACGCGGTCACTGCGAGCTTCGTGGAGACGATCCGCAGCGGCGACTGGTCCGCGCACACCGGACTGGAGGGGCTCAAGCGCGTGCGGATCATCGAGGCGTGCTACGCCTCGGCCCGCGAGGGACGGGAGGTGTTCCTGGGCGAGAAATAGGAGACCCTCGAGGGTCTCCTATTTCTCCGCGGCTTCACCGACCCGACTCGGGCACCTTCTCGCCCGGCTGTTTGCCGCCGGGCGCGTGCTGCTCGATCACCTGGTTCATCTCCGCGCCGAACAGCAGGATGAACGATGAGTAGTAGAAGTACAGCAGGAGCAGCGCGATGCCCGCGAACGTGCCGTAGCTCTTGTTGTAGTTGGAGAAGCTGTTCACATACAGGGAGAACAGCACCGAGAACAGCAGCCAGGCCAGGAACGCGATCAGCGAGCCGGGCGTGATGAACCGAAAGCGCTGCTCGACATCGGGCGCGTAGTAGTACATCAGTGCGAACGACAGCAGCACCAGGAAGGCGAGGATCGGCCACCTGATCACGTTGGAGATCCAGTAGAAGATCGTGCCGAGCCCTATGGAGTTACCGATCCCCGCGATGATGGAGGGCCCGAACGCGAGGAGCGCGAACGCCGCGATCAGCAGTACTACCACCGCCACCGCCAGGAGGATCGAGATCAGGTAGCGCTTCCACAGAGGGCGATGATCCTCGACGTTGTACATCACGTTCATCGCCTCCATGACCGACCGAAACGCCCCCGAGACGCCCCACAGCGCCGCGACGATGGAGATGATCGCCGCGATCGTGAACGCACCGTTCGCCCGGCTCCTGGTTATCGGCAGTACCTGATCGCGCAGGAAAGTCACGGCGGAAGCTGGCATCACCTGCCCGGCCTGTGAGATCATCGAGCTCACGAGGCTGGTCATGTTGAACAGGCCCAGCACGGATAGCAGCAGGGTCAGGAAGGGGAAGATCGCGAACACTCCGTTGTAGACGAGGTTTCCCGCGAAGGCCCCCACGTGGTCCTCGCCCGCCTGCTTGAACACGAGCTTGACGAACTCCACCAGCCCCAGCTGGCGGGTCATGGGCACGTCTACCTGGTTGCCGGTCTCCTCGGCTCGCCTGAGCCACTTCATGCCGGGTAAGTTCATCGTTCAGCTCTCCCACAGGGTATGGGCGCCGCGGGCGCCGGAGAACGTGTTCTCCGGCGCCCGCGGCAACTCAAGCCTGGCTCGACAGCCCCTGGTTCTCGGCCTCCTCCCTGGCCGCCCTCCGAGCCTCCTGAGCGACGCTTCCAACCTTCTCCTTCGTCTCCTCGGCGGTCTGCTGCACTCGGGAGACGACCTGGTCACGGGCG
>CADDYR010000241.1 GCA_902810765.1 Chloroflexota bacterium | reverse complement strand
GGGCGTGGCTGGTCGCCCGGCGGGGGCGGCTTCGCGGCGGATTGGCGCCCTGAGGCGCCGCTCCGCCGCCAGGTCCGGAGGTCACACGGCCTTGCGAGCCCGCCTTCGCTTCATCATCGCCTGGTACCGGCAGGTCTCGCTGCAGTAGCGGTTGCGACCCGTGGCGTGGAAGGGCGTGCCACAGAAGTTGCAGTAGATCTGACCGGGGTGCAGGACCGGCTTGCGGTTGGAGGATGGCTTCTTGCCCATCCAGCAGGTCGGTGCCTGGCACCGGGAGCAGGGGTAGGAGCGATATCTGCGGTACTCGTCCAGACAGGGCCAAATGCTCATCATCATCCTCCCGTGGCGTGCATCTCTGCGTTGCTCGCCATGGAGTATATAGAACATTTGTTCTAAAGTCAAGGCCCCGCCGCTCGGAAGGCGACTCGAAGCCGGAGGGGTCGCGAGGCGCGCTGCGGGGCACGGCCGTGCCCCGCAGCGCCAAAGATCAGCTGTGCTCCTCCGGGTTGTCCCAGAACCAGCCCTCGGGGTCGTAGGTGGCGGGCGCGGGGATCACCCACGGGTTCGTGAACCCGTGCAGCGCCAGGTCATCTCTCCCCGGCACGTTCATCAGCCCCTTCCTCACTACCACCGGCACGGGGTAGTTGCCGATCACGCCCGTGAAGAACGGCCCCTCCTGAACGTGGATCTTCATGATCTCCCAGACGAGCCGCGTGCGCTTCATGAAGTCGGGCTCGGTGCGCGTCTGCGCGTACAGCTTCCAGAGCCTCTCGATCGGGCCGCCCTTCTCCGGAGCCATCCGCGGCGGGTGCCGCTTGTACGGGGCGACGTTCAGCTCCTTCTTGATCTCAGGCGTCCCCTGCAGCTGGAACCATTGCCCCTCCAGCGGCGCCCAGTGGCCGTTGTCGTTCGAGATCAGCCACTGCGGATACACCAGGCAGTTCGCACCGTCGGACACCTCGGTACCCCCGAAGTCCGCCTTCGACATGAGCTTGCCCGCCGCCCACTGGTCGGCCAGGCCCGTCGGGCTGACGGGGTTGAGATTGGCGTTGATCCCGACCGCCTGCCACCCCTTCGCGATCTGCTCGTCGGTCTTCACCGAGTCGCTCGAGCCCACGTAGCTCGAGTCGTAGTCCAGAGTGATCCTGAGCTTCGAGCCGTCCGGGAGCTCCCTCCAGCCGTCGCCGTTCACATCCTTCAGCCCCAGCTCGTCGAGCATACGCGTCGCCCTCTCCGGGTCGTGCTGCTTGAAGCTGTCGCGCCACTGCGCGTACACCTGCGGCCCCTGACCCACGTGGTACTCGATAGATTTCGGGCTCATCGTGCCCGTGGTGGTCTCGGCCTGGTTGTAGTACACGGTCTTGCGCAGCACCTCGCGGTCGAACGCGAGCGAGAGCGCCTGCCGGAACTTCGGGTTTCGGAACAGCTTGCGGTACTTCGGATCGCGGTAGTCGTAGTTGAAGAAGTATCCCGAGCCCGTGCCGGATCCCGAGTCCCAGTAGATGACGTCGAGCTCGGAGGCCGCCCGCCCGGACTTGAGCGAGGACACGTCCGAGAGCCCCAGACCAATGAGGGCGCCCAGAGCGAAGTCGGCCTTCCCCTGCTGGATGTTCAGCCTCATGACCTGGGGGTCCTGCACGTTCGTCATCACGATCCCGTCTATGAACGGCAGCTGGTGGCCCCAGCGATCAATACACCAGTAGTAGGGGTTGCGCTCCCAGACCGAGTACTGTCCCTTCTTGTACTGCTTCAGCTTCCAGCCCGTCATCGTGGGGTTGTCGGGATTGACCGTCCAGTCCGCCTTGGACCAGTAAAGGCTCGTCCACTTCTTCGGGTTCAGCTTCTTGTTGTACTTGATGTGGAACTGCTGCATGTAGTGCTTGCACTGCATCCAGCCCGGGCCGATGCCGCGCTTGACCCACGCGCACGCGTAGTCTGCGGTGAGGGGGGTGGGCGAGTCGTAGCGGAGCTCGAGGGTGTAGTCGTCCACCTTGTTCATCTTCACGGGATGACCCTTGCCGGACCACAGCTCCTGCGGCGGGCTCTCGTTCAGCTCGGGCGTGCCCACCTCGTCCTCGTACCAGAACAGCATGTCGTCCACCGTCCACGGCTTGCCGTCGGACCACCTGAGCCCCTTGCGAAAGTGCAGCGTCCACACCGAGAGGTCATCGTTTGCCTCCCACGACTCGGCGAGTCCGGGCCCGATCTCGTGACCGTCGGCCAGCCAGCGGAGCGGGGAGTGTCCGTAGAGGCTCTCCTGCACGAGGTGAGTGGTGCTCCAGTCGCTCGAGTCGGTGCATATCCAGTTCATTGTGCCGCCGTACTTGCCGGGCTTCATCCACTTGTGGGGCAGGACGTAGGGATGCTCGGGCAGCCTCTTCTCGACGGGCGGCAGCTTGCCCGCCTTCACCTGCGCGGCCAGCTGGGGCGACTCGGCCAGCTTGCCGCTGTACGATGCGCCCTTGATGTACCTCACGTCCGTCACGATGGTCGGCTGTGCCGTGGGGGGCGGGCCCTGCGAGGGCGCCGCCGTGGTCTGGGTGGGCTGGGTCTGGCCGCTCGTCGCCGGTTTGGTGGGCGCCCCGGTGGTCGCGGTACGCGACCTGTTCGCCTGCCCTGCCGTGCCCCCGCAAGCGGCGAGTGCGGTCGTCACCGCTCCGGCGATCGTCGCGCGCAGGAAGTCGCGTCTGTCCAGCTTCGATCCGTCGGCCATTCGTGTCTTCTCCTTTCGATGGTCACCGCGGGCTCGCCCGTCAGATCGGCCACGCCCGCGCTCTGCCGGGTCCCCTTCCGTCGTCGTGCACGATGCTCAGGGGGTATCGCTCGGGGTGATATACCGAGCGCGAGACCTCTACCGGACGCCCCTCCCTCGTGAACGTCACCTGGTCCACCGTCAGCACCGCGGAGGGCGTCTCCAGCTCCAGCAGGCGCTCCTCCTCGTGCTCGGCGAGCCTCGCGCTGATGACGGTCCGCCCGCTCGCGAGCACCACCCCGTGCCTGGAGGAGAGCTCGTCGTACAGGGAGGTGTGCTCGAGGTCCGTATCGAGGATGCCGGGGCACGCGGAGTGGGGCAGCCAGGAATGCTGGATCATCGCGGGCAGGCCGTCGAGCATGCGCAGCCGCCTGAGCGAGACGACGTTCGCCCCGGCGGGGATGCGGAGCTGGAGGGCGAGCGGCGGAGGGGCGGGGCGGATGACGGCCTCGAGCACGCGGCTGGAGGGCCGAACGCCCCGGCTGCGGGCGGCGGCGCTGAAGCTGAGCAGTGCGTTCAGCTCGTAGGGCTGCTCCCGAGCCGCCACGAAGAAGCCCTTGCCCGGCACCGCATAGAGGTAGCCCTCGCGCACGAGGTCTCCGAGCGCCCGGCGCACGGTGATCCGGCTCACACCGAGCTCCTCCACCAGCCTGCGCTCGGAGGGCAGCCGGGCGTGGGCTCCAAGCCCGCCCGACCTGAGCATCTCCAGGATGCTCCGCCTCACCTGCTCGTACAGCGTCGTGCCCAAGTCCCGGCTTATCATCCCAGGCACATCCCCCCGACTGGATATATCCAGTCATGTTGTGATACATGTACACCGAGCCGCCCGGGCTGTCAATGCCCGGCATTCGGGGACCAGCATCGTTCGAGGAGTGAGCGCATGGCGCGCATCAGGATCGCGTACATAGGGGGCGGGAGCACCCGCGCGCCCGGCACGATGGCCTCCTTCGTGCACCAGGGCGGGAATTTCCAGGGCTCGGAGGTCGTGCTGATAGACCTCGATCCTGAGAGGCTCGAGGTCGTCAGGACGATCGCCGAGAAGATGGCTCGCAACCGGGGGCTGGACCTCCGGGTCACCGTGACCACCGACCGCCGGGCGGGGCTCGAGGGCTGTGACGCGGTGCTGACGAGCTTCCGCCCCGGAGGGTTCGAGGCCCGATACCTCGACGAGAGCATACCGCTCAAGCACGGCGTCATCGGGCAGGAGACGCAGGGGCCGGGCGGCTTCTTCATGGCGCTCCGCTCGATACACGTGATGCAGGGCGTCGTGGAGGACATGGAGAGGGTCTGTCCGAACACCATCCTGTTCAACTACACCAACCCGATCAACCTCGTCTCGGAGGCGGTCACGCACCACACCGACATCCCGGCGATCTCGCTCTGCGAGGGACCCATAATCTTCCCGCGCGAGATCGCCGAGATCGCCGGACTCGATCCCGACAAGGTGGACGCGGTGATGATCGGGCTGAACCACGGCTGCTGGAGCGTGCGCCACCTGTACGACGGCCAGGACATGATGCCGCTCGTCGTCGAGGCTTACGAGAGGACGTCGCGCGAGGCCGACTCGAGCGATCACGGGCTCAGGCTGCTGAGGCTCGCGGCCACGATGGGCGCGCTGCCGGCCGACTACTTCCAGTACTACTACTACCGTGACGAGGTGTACGCGGAGCTCAGGGCGAAGCCGACGACCCGCGCGCAGGACATAATGTCGAGCGTGCCCGACTACTGGAAGCACTACCGAGAGCAGGCGGAGTCGGACGAGCCGGAGCTCGACCCGCGACGCTCGCGCGGGGGCATACACGAGCTCGAGCTCGCGATAGACGTGATGGACGCGATCTTCAACGACCGCGGGGAGGTCTGGCCGGTGAACGTGCCGAACCGGGGGGCCATTCCGGGCTTCGACTCGGATCGGGTGGTCGAGGTGCCGGGGTACGTGGACCGCAACGGCGTCACGCCGCTCGCCCAGCCGCCTCTGCCGCGCCACGTCTCCGGACTGGTCGGGATGCTCGCGGAGTACCAGGCGCTCGCGGCGCAGGCCGCCTGGGAGGGCGGGCGCAAGGACGCGATCAGGGCGCTCGCGTCCAACCCGCTGTGCTACGACCTGGAGAAGGCGGAGGCGATCTACGACGAGATGGCCACCGCACAGTGCGAGTACCTGCCCGAGAGGCTGCTCCGGTAGATGGAGCTGATCGTAACCGAGAGCTACGACGAGCTCAGTCGGCGCGCGGCCGAGCTGTTCGCGGGTCTGGTCTTGGAGCTGCCGGAGGCGGCCGTCGTGGCGGCGACGGGCAACACGCCGATGGGGATGTACAAAGAGCTTGCGCGCCTCGCCGAGCGCGGGGAGCTCGACTGCTCGCGCCTGCGGGTCTTCCAGCTCGACGCCTATCTGGGCGTCCCGCCGTCCGACTCCAGGTCGCTCGAGGGATGGACGCTGCGCTCGTTCGTCCTGCCCCTCGGCGCGCGCCGGGATCGCTTCGTGCCACTCAGGGGAGATGCTCCGGACCCCGAGCGCGAGTGCCGCGAGTACGAGTCGGCGGTGAGGAAGGCGGGCGGCTTCGACGTAGCTATCCTGGGCCTTGGGCCGAACGGGCACCTCGGCTTCAACGAGCCGCCGTCCGATCCCGGCGCGCGCACGCGGCTCGTCGAGATCGCCGAGGAGAGCCTCGAGAGCAACGCGCGCTACTGGGGTGGACGCGACCGGGTGCCGCGATGGGCGCTCACCGCGGGCATGGACCTGCTCCTCTCGGCCCGCCGCATCCTGCTGCTCGTATCGGGAGAGACCAAGCGCGAGGTCCTGCGGCGCACGGTAGAGGGGCCGGCGTGCCCCGACGTGCCCTCCTCGTACCTGGCTACTCTCCCTCAGGCGACGATCCTCGCGGATCGGGCGGCCCGGGGCTGACCGATGGGACTCCTGCTCGGGGTAGACGGCGGCAACACGAAGACGGTCGCGCTGGTGGCCTCTCCGGAAGGTCGGGTGCTCGGCGCGGGCAGGTCCGGCTGCGGCGACATCTACGGGGCGGAGTCGGCAGAGGCCGCTCTCGGGGAGATGGAGCGCGCGGTGGACGCCGCACTCTCGGCGGCGGGGGCGACGCGGGCGGACGTGGAGCTGGGAGTGTTCAGCCTGGCGGGCGCCGACTGGCCGGAGGACTACGAGTTCCTGAGCTCTGAGATCGCCAGACGAGGGCTGGCTCGGCGGGCCGTCGTGTACAACGACGCGCTCGGTGCGCTGAGGGCGGGCTCGCCCGACGGCACCGGCGTGGCGGTCGTGTGCGGCACCGGCCTCGCGGCCGGGGCGATGG
>CADDYR010000240.1 GCA_902810765.1 Chloroflexota bacterium | reverse complement strand
CCCTCATGCCCACTACCGGACCCTCCGCGACGGGCACTGCCACGGCGCCTGAGGCCACCAAGACCAGCGCTTCCGCGACGAGCGTGGCGACCTCCACTCCCGCGCCCGCGAGCCCGCAGATCCGGGGGATCATCCAGCAGGTGACGAAGACCCGTCACCTGTCCCTGCTCAGGCCGATACCGAACGAGTACCTCACGCGCGAGCAGCTGCGCAGGAAGCTCGTGAAGGAGGTGTACAGGGAGTACACGCCGAAGGAGGCGGAGGCGGACGAGCGTCTGCTCACCGCCTTCGGGCTGATGCACAAGGGCATAGACCTCCGCAAGCTCACGCTCGATCTGTACACCGAGCAGATCGCGGGCTTCTACGACACCGACACGAACGAGATGTACGTGATCAGCAACAAGAAGAAGCTCGATGCCCTCGCGGAGCTGACCTACGCGCACGAGACCACTCACGCGCTGCAGGACCAGCACTTCGATCTGGACAAGCTCTCGAAGGAGTACGAGAACAAGAACGACGACGCGGACCTCGCGGTGCACTCGCTGATCGAGGGCGACGCCAGCCTGGTCCAGACCGACTACCTGATGCTGCACCGTAACCTCATACCTGAGATACAGAAGGAGATCAACGCCCAGGTCGGGAACATGAAGGTGCTGCGCAACACCCCGCCGATAATCCGCGAGACCCTGCTCTTCCCGTACCAGGCGGGACAGCTGTTCGTGCAGGCGCTCTACGACAAGGGGGGCTGGGCCGAGGTGAACAAAGCGTACAAGAACCCGCCGACGAGCACCGAGCAGATACTGCACCCCGAGAAGTACTTCGCGGGGGAGAAGCCGGTCGAGGTGAAGGTGCCGGATCTCGCCCCGCAGCTGGGCGGCGGCTGGAGGAAGCTCGAGACCAACCTCTTCGGCGAGTTCCAGACGATCGTACTACTGGAGGGTCAGCTGCCGAAGGAGACGGCGACCCTGGCCGCGAACGGATGGGCGGGCGACCAGTTCGTGCTGTGGGGCAGGGGAGACCAGAACGTGATCGCTTGGCAGACCACGTGGGACTCCGAGCAGGACGTGACCCAGTTCCTGAGCGCGATGCGCAGCTACGATCAGGACCGCTTCGGGACGAGCTACCGACAGAGCGGCGACGCGCTCGTGCTGGAGTCTCGGGGACAGGTCGCGATGCTCGAGCGGCACGGCAAATGGGTGAGCTACGTGCTGGCACCGGACCGCGCCACCGCGCAGAAGGTGCTGGCTGCGCTGGTCGCCCAGCCGTAGCATCTGCCACCATCACAACCGTCGTTCGGATGCCGGGGCCTGACGAATCTGTCGGATATGCCGTCCGCGGGCTCGGGCTTCTCGAAATCATACCGAATCCGGGTGATGGGTCCGTGTCGGTCCTGTAGTGTGGCGAGCGACTCCGGGAGGGGCCGGCCAGCGGTATCAGGAGGGGGCGCGGAAGGCCCGGGTGGTGGTCCACAGCAGGGAGCCGTCCTCGGCGCTCTGGGAGCGCACGAGCAGGAACTCGTGGGCGTCCCACTCGGCACGGGGCTCGTAGTCCCTCAGCTCCTCCTCGAGCCGTGTCAGCTCCTCGTCCGTGACGCCGTCGGCGATCGTGATGTGCGGCACCCAGTTCTCGAGGTGCTGGTCCGATGCGTCCGGGAAGACATCGCGCACCTCGGCGAGCGCGTCCACGACGGCCGCGTGCAGGCGCATGAGCCTCTCTGACCGCTCCACGTTGGCGTACAGCACGTTGTTGCGTGCGCCTCGGAACGAGCCGAGGCCGCAGGACTTTATGCGCACGGGCAGATAGCTCAGCGCCACCTCCTCGAGCTCGCCGACGATCTCGCGCGAGTCGTCCACCACAAAAGGTCCGCGGAGGGTGATGTGGGGGAATATCCTGCGTGCGCTGGCCGGGCTGTACTTCCGACGCTTCGCCGCGATCTCGTCGCTGAACTCGTCGGGCAGGTCGAGCACGACCCCGTACATCGTCTGGGTCCGGCGTGCCTCCTCCTGACGCGGGGCCGCGCCGTACATGTCTTCCAGGTCCGTTGCCACCGTAATCAGACAACCTCCACAAGCTACCTATTATACCGCCTGTTATACCGCCTGATGACGCAGCCCCCGCTCCCGCAGAGCTTCCACAAAGATCATTCGGGGATGATGCGGTTCCCGTGTCGACATCTTCTGGTGCCCTTCGCAGAGCCGGTCTTTTCGACATTCTCAGGGCAGGCTCTGTGAAGGGCTTCAGGGGGGCCTCGGAACGACGGGTGGTGGAGGGGACGGAAATGAACTGCTCGGCCGTTCACATGGACTCTGTAACGGACACGGGATCGCTGCACACCACCGCCCACGGTCTGCCGAGCACGCGGGTGAGCGCGACCGTCAGCCTCCGGTCCCCTGCGAGACGCAGGCTCCGCCTGAGCGCGTCCACGTCCACCGCCGAGCCCCGCTTGCGCACGTCAACGGCACCCGCGTCGAGCCGCCGCAGCGCCTCGCGCAGCCGCTTGAGGCTCCACGGCAGCGACTCCTCGACGATCAGCGTGCGGGCGAAGGGCGTGCGGACGGGCGAGTCGAGCGAGAGGAACGCGATCTCGGGGTCGAGCTTCCGTGCTCCCAGCCTTCTGGCGAGCTCCTCCACCGCGCCTGCCCGCGTGACGGCGGGATCAGGATCGAGCAGATAGCTCCCTGGCGGTGCGCAGGGCACGGGAGGGCCGTCCTCCGGTGTGATCGTCTCGCCGCCCGGCAGCAGCGTCGCCCGATGGCGCGCGGTGGCGAGCTCGGGCGACCACAGCACGGCCTCCTTCAGGTCGCCGTGCAGGGAGACGAGCTCCACCTCCCAGCCCTCGGGCACGACGTCGAGAGGGAGCCCCGGGGCGGCCTTGATCCCGATCCTCGCGACCCGCTCGGCGAGGCTCAGGCACCAGCTCAGGGGAGGGCTCGAGCCCTCGGGATCGAATCGCCTCCTGCCTCCCGAGCGGCGGGCGGGATCTACGAAAACGGCCTGGACCTGAGAAAGGTCGGTCCTCGTGGCGTCCTCGTACCGGGTCTCGAGCCCGGCAGCCGCGCAATAGACTTCGGCGTTCAGCCGGGCCATCCTAAGGTGGAGCGGGTCGCGGTCCACCGCGAGCGCGCGGCGGCGCTGCGCGAGCGATATCAGGTCGCCGCCGATGCCACAGCACAGGTCGGCGACCCGCTCCACCCCCTCGAACCGCCGCGCGCGGTGACGGCCAACGACCTCGGCCGATGCCTGCTCCAGACCCTCGCGCGTGAAGTACATCCGGTCTGCGCACGAGAACTTCGCCCTCGCCCGCAGCCTCAGCTCGTGGAGCTCGACCGCGGCCGACACGAGCGGGGGATCGTACCTGCTGCGCAGGCGCTCGATGATCCCGAGCTCGCTCCCGGAGCTCGGCCTCGATGCCGCGACCTCCTCCAGGCACGCCTGCCCTCGGGGCGAGAGCAGTCCTTCGAGCCGATCGAGGTCCACGGCTCTACCACTCGGGCTGGCGGACGGAGGTGGAGTCGAGCACGGACGAGACCTCCTCGGCGTACTCGGGAAGGCAGCGTGCGAGGCCGCGCAGCAGTCCGTAGCATCCCGCCACCATCTGGTCTCCATGGGGAGCCGTGAAGTAGGGCGATAGCCGCGAGCCGCGCAGGAGGTTGCGCTGCGGCCCGAGCACCGCGAGCACCGAGGGAGGGGGCGCGGACGCATCCGTCACGAGCGCGCCGTGGCCCATCGAGTCGAACACCTCCTCGTTCGTGATCTCTCCCGAGCCCAGCCTCTCCAGCATCCCCTCCATGAGCTCGGTCGTGATCTCGCCGGTGTGGTGCTCGAACAGCCCCGCTATGCCCTGCTCCGTGACGTGGAACGCGAGCGTGTGGAAGTTGCCCACGTTCGCCACGATAGAGCCCCGTCCGTCGGGTCTCGTCGCCGGATCTTCCAGCGCCCCCAGCACGGCCGCCGGGCCGGTGTCCATCAGCACGAGCGGCACGTCCTCGGGGGCCGTGCTCTCGAGCGCCCGCAGCCTGGTCATCTCCTCCGGCACCTCGCCCCTGCGGTGCGCGAACGCCTGCAGCCCTCCTCCCGAGGTGAGCGTGCGGCGCAGGTAGTCGAACCTGAACTTCCGGTCGCTCACGCCGGGAGGCGCGTTGCCGTGGTCGAACACCGCGACCGCGAGCGCGTCGTACCGGGGCTCCACGCCGAACGCCTCGAGCGACGCGTGGATCGCGCCGAGCATCAGGTCGGAGGAGCGCACACGCACGACCCCGGATAGGGAGCGGGTCTCGTCCTGGCTCAGTACCCGGATGCCGAGCTCGCGCACCTCGTCGAGGTCGTCGTCGACGGTGCGTGCGGCGTCCGGTGTGGCGTAGGTCGGCAGTCCGGCCAGCGCGTGGTCCCGCAGCGCCCACGCCGACGGGCCGCCGCCCATTATCGTGCCCTCGAACAGCACCGCCTCGCCTCGCCGGGTCGCCTCGCGCACCCGCCTGCCCGCCGTGAGGGTCGGCGAGGGCATTACGAGCTTGAGCGCGTTCTCGACCGTGCCCTCGGTGTCGAGCAGCAGAACATCCTGGGTGCCGGTGCCCACGTCGATCGCAAGTACCTTCATACGTATATAGTAGCGGGACTCGTGCCCCGCTGCCGGGCATACGCAATCGAGATTCCTCGAGCGCGGCGGCTTGACTGCGGTACACGCCACTCGTAAACTGAAGCGCGGTAAGTCAGCTTCTGTGGAGGTGCTCATTGGCCGCAGCCACGATGGAACACACGAGTCGGCAACATGGTATCGGCAGCTATCAGATGCGCGAGGCCAGGAGCGCCTCGCAGCCCGAGTGGGACGCCTGGCTGCAAGGCTCGCCCGGCGGTGGACACATACTCCAGAGCCACGAGTGGGGCGAGTTCAAGCGCAGGCACGGATGGCGCCCGGTACGGCTCGTGATCGAGCGCGACGACGTGCCCGCGGGTGTGGGCCAGTTCCTCATATACCATACCCCCACGACCGGCAACCTGATGTACTGCCCGCGTGGTCCCTGGATTGACTGGGACGACGAGCAGGCGGTACGCACGTTCTTCGGCGGGGTCAGGACCGTCGCCGAGCGCGAGGGAGTCCATACCGTCAAGATCGAGCCCGAGGTGCTGGAGGCGAACGAGCGGATCAGGAGCCTCCTGGCCGACATCGGCTTTCGCAGGTCGCGCTACACCCCGCAGTTCAAGACGACGATGGTCGTGGACCTCGCACGCTCGGAGGACGAGCTGCTCGCCGCGATGAAGTCCAAGACCCGCTACAACATCCGTCTCGCCGCTCGCAAGGGCGTGACCGTCGAGGAGGACAACTCGCTGCGGGCACGAGAGATGTTCTACCGGATGCACGAGGAGACCGCCGAGCGCGACGGCTTCCGTCTCAGGGGGCGCGATTACTACTTCGACTGCTGGCAGGCCATGTACGATGCGGAGCGCGCCCACCTGTTCCTCGCGAAGCACGAGGGCGACGCGCTCGCGGGGATGCTCATCTTCACGCTCGGCGACAAGTACTGGTACCAGTACGGCGCGTCGAGCAGCGAGAAGCGCAACCTGATGCCGATGTACCTCCTGCAGTGGGAGGTGATGCGCTGGGCTAAGGCTCGGGGCTTCGCCTACTACGACATGGTCGCCATCCCCAACCCCGACAACTTGAACGAGAGTGACCCGATGTGGGGGCTGTACAGGTTCAAGTCGGGGTTCGGAGGAGAGGTAAGGGAGTTCACGGGGGCGCTGGACCTGACGATCCGGCGGGCGCGAGCGTGGGCGTGGTACAACTTCGAGCCCTGGTACTACAGGTTCTACCGGCGCGTCCTCAACCAGAACTACTACTAGGCGGCACGACTTGGCCGGATCCCGACGCGAGCTGAAGCTCTCGAGCCTGATCGCCGCCCTCGACAACCCTCCGGACTTCGCCGGCAACGAGCGCGAAGCGACCATCACGGGCATCTCGTGTGACACCCGGCGGCTCGAGCCGGGCGACCTCTTCGTCGCGCTGCCCGGCGACCACACGCACGGGGCGCGCTTCGTCGAGCAGGCGGTCGGCCTGGGCGCCTCGGCCGTGGTCTCCGAGG
>CADDYR010000239.1 GCA_902810765.1 Chloroflexota bacterium | reverse complement strand
TCACCGACGAGGCGAAGGCCGCGCTGCTCGAGCTGCCCTCCGGCGAGGCCCGCGACGCCCTCGCGGAGCTCGCGGACTACGTCGGCGGGCGCGAACGCTAGCCGTGGACCTCCTCGACCTCGCGATCATCCTGATCCTCATCATCTTCGCGGCGCGTGGCCTCGGGCGGGGCTTCGTCACGGGCACGCTCGAGCTCGCCGGCCTCGTGCTCACCTTCGCCGTCGCCTTCTCCCTCTACCGGCCGCTGGGCTCCCGAGCACTCGGGCTCGTCCCCGCGCTCACGCCGAGCAGCGCCCGGCTCGTCGCGTTCCTCGTCCTGGCGGCGGGCACGGTCGTCGCCTGGTCCGTCATCTCGAGCCGGCTCCTCGGGGGTGAGCGTGTGATGCGCGCGTGGACGGCCCCGGGGTTCGACGGGCTCCTGGGCGCCCTGACCGGACTCCTGCTGGGGATCGCCGTCGTCACCGCGGTGCTCGTCGTGGTCAGGCTGTACCCGGCCGACGGCGCGCTCTCGCGTCAGCTCGAGCACAGCAGGCTCTACCCGCGATTCGAGCCGCTCGCGGGAGCCGCGACACGCCGCGTCGAGCCCCTGCTGGCGCTCGTGCCCCGAAAGCCGCTGTTCGGTGCCACGCCCGCCGAGGAGAGGCCCGTCCGGCTCCACTTTCCGAGCGACCTGCGCCTCACGGTGGACCGGCGCGGCGAGGAGGAGATGCTGAAGCTGATCAACCGGGATCGCCGCGAGCGGGGACTGAGGCCGCTGGTGATGGACCCCAGGCTGAGGGCGATCGCGAGGGAGCACAGCCGCGAGATGTTCGAGCTCGGCTACTTCGGGCACGACTCGCCGCGAACCGGCACTCCCGGGGACCGCCTGCGCGCCGCGCACATAGCCTTTCTGGTAGCAGGGGAGAACGTTGCCTACGAGCCCGACGTTCCGACCGCGCACCGGGCGCTGATGGCGAGCCCCGGGCACAGGCGGAACATCCTCTCGCCGCCGTTCGAGCGCGTGGGTATCGGGATAGTGCGCTCGGAGCTGTACGGCGAGATGATCACGCAGGACTTCGCGGGCCGGGCGTGAGGGGGCGGATCGCGTGGGGCGGGGCTAGTGGTTCGCGATCCAGGCCAGCAACAGCACCCCGAGCGTGAACACGACCCCCATGATCAGCGTGATCCAGGTGATCGCCCACGCCGGCGTGCCGGGCTGCTGAAAGAAGACCATGATCGCGCACGGGATGATCAGCATCAGGCCGATCCTCAGACCCGCCCGACCAATCTCCGGAATCAAATCGCTCTCTCCTCGACTCCCTGCTCCCCGATTCTATCACGCGCCCGCGGCTGCTGCAGCTCCCTCGCCATGACCCAGCACGCGGCCTTGTGGCCGTCGGAGCTGTACACGTCAAGCGGCGGCACCTGCACGTCGCACAGGCCCTCCTCGTAGAGCGGGCACCTGGGGTGGAAGGAGCATCCGGGCGGAACACGCAGCAGGCTGGGTATGTCCGGGCTCCTGAGCTCAAGCCTCTCCTTCGTGCGCGTCTTGTCCGGGTCCGCCTCCGGTAGAGACGAGATCAACGCGCGGGTGTAGGGGTGCACCGGGTCGCCGAGCACCTTGACCGTGTCCGCGAGCTCGACCATCCGGCCCAGGTACATCACGCCGATCTGCCCGTTCCAGCCGAAGTACTTGGCCACGGCCAGGTCGTGGGTGATCATCAGGAAGGTCACGCCGAGGCGGTGCTGCAGGTCGAGCAGGATGTTCAGGAGGCTCGCGCGCAGCGACACGTCCACGCTGGACACCGCCTCGTCCGCGACGATGAACTCGGGCTGTACCGTGAGCGCGCGGGCGATCGCCACCCTCTGCCTCTGCCCTCCCGACAGCTGGTGCGGGTACTTCTCCAGGAAGTCGCTCGGCGGCGTCAGGCTCACCTGCATCAGCAGGTCGTGCAGCCGGTTGTTGAGCTCCAACCGGTTCTTGACCATCTTGTGGCGCAGCAGCGGGGCGCTCAGCGTCTGGCGGACGCTGCGTACAGGATTGAGCGAGGCGTAAGGATCCTGGTGGATGATCTGGACCGTCCGCCTGAAGTACTTGGTCTCCGCGTCCGAGAGGGTCGCAACGTCCCGCCCGCCGTACAGGATGCGGCCGCCGCTCGGCTTGAGCAGCCCGGCGACCATCTTGCCCGTCGTGGACTTGCCGCACCCGCTCTCGCCCACCAGGCACAGCACGCGGCCGGGCGAGATGGTGAACGACACGTCCTGCACCGCGTAGATCCTGTTCTTCCCGTGGCCGAAGGTGCGGCTGACGTGCTGAAACTCGATCGCGTGGTGCTGATCACTCATTCGTTCCTGCCTCCCAGTCGGCTCCAACCTTCTCCCAGTGCCAGCAGGCGCTCCCGCGTCCGGGGCCCACCTCGATCAGCGGAGGCTCCTCCATCCGGCACTTGTCCGTCGCGTATGGGCACCTCGGGTGGAACTTGCAGCCGGAAGGCAGGTCTATCATGTCCGGCGGAGAGCCGGGTATCGAGGCGAGCTCCTGCCGGTCGCCCACGAGCGTCGGCACCGACCTCAGGAGCCCGACGGTGTAGGGATGGCGCGGGTGATAGAAGGCATCCTTGATGTCCGCTATCTCGACGACTCTCCCGGCGTACATCGTGACCACCCTGTCCGCCAGCTCGGCCGCGAGGGACAGGTCGTGGGATATGAAGATCATCGAGAAGCTGAGCTTCTTGCGAAGGTCGCGGATCACCTCGATGATCGCGCGCTGGGTGATGACATCCAGCGCCGTCGTCGGCTCGTCCAGGATCAGCACCCGCGGCCGGAGCAGCAGGCCGAGCGCGATCATCACGCGCTGCCTCATACCTCCCGACAGCTCGTGCGGGAAAGCCCTCATCACTCGCTCGGCGTCGAGCTGCACCAGGCGCAGCGCCTCCATCGCGCGCGCGGTCACGTTGCGCTCGCTGGCATCGCCCTTCGATCCGTTCGCCCTGACGTGCGCCTTCCAGGTGTCCTTGAAGTGGTCGCGGATGCGCATGACGGGGTTCAGGGCATTCAGCGCCGACTGGAACACCATCGCGCACTCCTGCCACCGGAACCTCCGGAGCTGCTCGTCGTTGAGCTTCGTGACCGGGATCTCCTCCCCGCTCTCCGTGTAGAACAGGATCTCCCCGTTGGTCACGCGCGCCGAGCCCGGCAGCAGCCTGACGAGCGCGAGCCCGAGCGTCGTCTTGCCCGAGCCGCTCTCGCCGATCAGCGCGACCGTCTCTCCCTCCTTCAGGTCGAACGTCACGCCGCGCACGGCGTGGACGATCCCGCGCTTGGCCAGGTAGCCGACCTCCAGGTCCTTGACCGCCAGCACGGTCTCCCGCTCGGGGGTCTCGCGCAGGCCCGTCTCGGTTGCCGGTATGCTCATGGGCTAGGCTCCTCTCCGCAGGCGTGGATCGAACACCTCTGACAGCGACCGGGTCCAGACGATCAGCGCGAGCTGGAAGATCACGATCACGGCCATCGGCGACAGGATGTACGACAGGCTGCCGCTGTAGAAGATCGCGCCGCGGGTCCACGCGAAGTTCAGCATCACGCCCCAGTTCTGGCCGGACAGCGGGACGATGCCCAGGAGCAGCAGTCCGACCTCGGCGTACATCGCGGCGGTGATGCCGATCACGAAGTGGATCGCGATGTACGGCGCCATGTTCGGGGCGAGCTCCTTGAAGATGATGTGCGGCAGGCTCAGGTCGAGCGCCCTGGCCGCCTCGATGAAGTCACGCTCGCGCAGCGAGAGCACCTGCGATCGAATCGCGCGCATCAGGCCCGCCCACGAGAACACGGCGATCAGGATAGCCAGCGCCACGTTGCTGTTCAGGTGGACCGTGCCCGCGATCACCGCGTAGATCGCGAAGGTCGGCAGCGTAAGGAACACGTCCGCGACCCACGTCAGGAACGTGTCCAGCCAGCCCCCCGCGTACGCGCTGAGGATGCCGAGCAGGATCGCCAGGAAGGTCCCGAAAGCGGACGCGAGGTACCCCACCTCGAGGATGTCCTGCCCCCCGACGAGGATCTGGGTGAACACGTCGCGGCCCTCGGAGTCCGTGCCCAGCAGGTGGTGGAGCGACGGCCCCTGGTAGATCGCGTTCACGTCCGCGGCCGTGTTGAAGTTGATGAAGATCGGCGCGATGAACGCCTCGATAGTCATCACCGCGACGATGATGAACCCGATGAAGCCCGCCTTGTTGCGGGCCATGATGCGGATCGTCGTGCCACACCAGACCAGGACGCCGCCGACGATTCCGAGCGCCCGAGTGGGCGCGCTGGCCGCCACAGCCATCGCCTACTCCTTTCCCTGGACCCGCACCCTCGGGTCAATGAAGCCATACAGGACGTCCGCGATCAGGTTCGCGAACACCACCACCGCCGTGATGATCACCAGGATCCCCTGCATCACCGGGTAGTCGCGCTGGTTGATCGAGTTCTGCAGGGTGAGGCCAAGCCCCTGATACACGAAGATGGTCTCGATCAGGATCGAGCCGCCCACCGCGAACGCCAGGGAGAGCGTGAGCTGCGTGAACAGCGGCAGCGCAGCGTTCCGGCCGACGTACGCCAGCGCGATCCGGCGCTCCCTGAGTCCCCGCGCCTTCGCGACCGTCACGTAGTCCTCGCCGAGGGTGGACTCGGTGCTCGCGCGCATCGCGAGTATCCAGCCGCCGATCGTCGTGATGACGTAGGTCGCGATCGGCAGCGCGGCGTGGTACAGCGCGTCCTTGACGAAGCCCAGGCTGAGGCTGGGCTGCACTCCCGGCGAGAGGGTGCCGCGCATCGCGGTGATGTCTATGATGTGCCACTGCACGCCGGCGTACACCAGTATCAGGATCGCGATGATGTAGTTCGGGATCGCGTGGAGCAGTGAGCTGAAGTTCGTGACGAAGTGGTCGAAGACGGACTCGCGCCTGTAGGCGGCGAAGATGCCGAGGAGCATTCCCAGCAGGAAGCTGATGATCAGGCCGAGCCCGACGCTGAAGAGCGTCCACGGCAGGAAGGTGAGGACTATCTGCATCACGGGCACGCCCTGCTGGATGATCGAGGTGCCCATGTCCCCGTGGACCATCGCGCCCATGTACGAGAAGTACTGCTGCCACAGCGGCTCGTCCAGGTTGATGTTGTACAGCGAGGCCGCCAGCTGCAGCGCCTGCGGATACGGCACGCCCTGCTGGGTCACGAGGTTCTGGACGTACACCTCGACCGGGTTGCCGGGCATCAGCCGTATCAGGAAGAAGGTCAGGGTCGCGACGAGCCAGACCGTGAAGAGCGCTCGCAAGATCCGAAGCAGCCAGTAGTTCCTGACCACCCGTTTGGCTATGACGAGGAAGCCAACCTGGGGCTCGGGTACCACTTGCCCCTGTTCGAGAACAGCCATAGCAACCTCCGTCCTGGCGAATGAGCGCGGACCGTGGACGACGCGCCGATTCTCAGAGTATGCAAAGTATACAGGAACGGCCCGGCGCGTCAATACCCGCGCGCAGCCCTCTCGGAACGCCCTGCTCTTTCTGTTACGCTCATCCAACTATATACATAAATGCCGAAAAAGGAAAGCCGCCGATGGGCGCCCGCGCGTGCCTTGTCTCTCCCGGAGCGCGCTGTTATACTCGGCATCCAGAGCGAAGACGTCAGACAGCGAAGGAGATACGCGTGAGCTGGGTAGCTGGCATCAACCACTGGGCGATGCCCGGCGTGCCGGTCCGCGAGGCCGCGGGCATCGCGGCGCGCGCGGGGTTCGGAGCCGTCGAGCTGAACATCGCGGAGGAGGGGGAGGTCACGCTCGACACGAGCCCGTCCGAGGCCCGCTTGCTGCGGGAGGCAGTCGAGTCCGAGGGCGTCCGCATCGGAGGGCTCGCCACCGGGCTGTACTGGCGCTACTCCCCCACCTCCGACGACGAGGCGACGCGGCAAAAGGCCGTCGAGATCTGCCGGAAGCAGCTCGAGCTCGCCTCCGAGCTGGGGTCGGGAGCCATCCTCGTCGTGCCCGGCCAGGTGGGCTCGGCGATGGGCAGGCCGTCCGTGCGCTACGACGTCGCCTACGAGCGCGCGTCCGAGTTCATATCGAAGCTCGCGCTCTCCGCGT
>CADDYR010000238.1 GCA_902810765.1 Chloroflexota bacterium | reverse complement strand
GTTCTCGCTGGGCACTGGGGCGCAGGTCGGTGGCCACCCCGACCTGCGCCCCCGTGCCCAGCGAGAACAGTAGAAGCCCGGGTCCGCGAGCCCCTCGGGCACCTCCGGCGCGTAGCGCAGGCCGAGACGGGCGGCGAACTCCTCGATGGCGCGACTCCGGTCGGCGTTCGTCACGTGGCTCCCTCCCGCGTCGCCCGGGCGCCCCCATCTCCCGCCGGGCGCGCGACGGGTGACGCCGCCCGGGGCCGCGCCCCGGTGGTGGCCCGCCCTAGCCGAAGAGCGCCCTCAGGAAGCGATCGAGGGCCGCCTGGTCCTCGTTGAAGGTCCAGGACTCGAGCGCCCGTCCCTCGGCGTCCACATGGAGGATGTGGACGTAGCGCCCCTCGAAGGCGTCCCCGCCCGCGCGGGGCCGGAGGCGCGCGTTGACCAGCGCGACGGCGTGGTCGTCGTTCGCCAGCACGTCGTGGACGTCGAACTCGGGCACGGCCCGCTCCACCTGCCCGGCGAAGTGGGCCAGCACCGCCTCCCGCCCGTGGAGGTCGCCGGACAGCGGGTTCTCCCCGGGCACGTGCCAGACGACGTTCTCGTGCAGGTGCTCGTTCATCCACTCCATGTCGCCGGCGACGAACGCGTCGTAGCCCTTGCGCATGAGCTCGGCGTTCGGGTGATCTGCCATGGCTCCCCCTCCCAGGTGGACGCGGACCGCGTGTCGCTCACAGCCTAGCGCCTCGGCGTCGCCGAGGAGCCCGAGGTACGCGCGCGAGACACGAGCCATAGCGGTCCCGATGGGGGCCTCGAGGCTCGGGAGATGGCCCGGGTCCCGTCGGGCCGGACCGCGCACGCCACTGGGTCCTGGAGGGTGGAGTCGAGGCCGCCGCCGAACACCGCGAGACCGGGCCACCAGATCCCCGAAGAGGAGTAGTGGGAGCTCTGAATCCCGTCTGGACGCCCCCCAAGACGCGCTCATGACGATCGGGCCGGTGGAGCGTGCCGAAGGGCGTGAGCCCGAGGAGACGATTCGGTTCGCGGTCCGCCCCGGGTGCGGAACGCCGGTGGCCGAGCGCTCGCTTGTCCTCTCCCCGAGCTCGCGGATAGGACACCCTAGCTGGGCTGGTCGAGGGCGAGGTCCGGTGCATCGCCTGCTCCGGATGTCGTCGGCTTGCGGTTCGCCCCCGTCGCCGACGCGCCGGCGCACGCGGTCGACCGGCGGGTCGGAGTGCCCGTGCTGATCGCCGCCGTGTGGCTCACGCCGTTCGGAGCCCGGCCGCCCGGCGGGGTCGATTCCTGGGGAGACTGCTCGGCGTCGGCGGCCGGAACTTCGTGCCTCCGGCCCTGAACCGGTTCGGGCTGGATCTCAGGCTCTGGGTGATCGCGGGACGATACTCCGCACCTGCTTAGCTGCGCCCGCCGATCCAAGGTCGGACTGAGGCCGAGACGAGATTCTCGACCCTACGCCCGTCACCGCTTCGTCTCGGCGGCCACGGCGATCTCGGTCTTTCCTGCGTTGAAGATGCGGCGGTAGGAGTCCTCGCCGTAGCTGGTCGGCAACGGCTCGCCCTCGAGGAGTCTGAAGGTGCGGCTGCCGTCGATCCGGCGCTCGGCGCGCAGGAAGAGCGTCGTCTCGAGTCCCTCGGCGTAGAAGCCGCGTGCGAGGTCGTACATGTGGGTGACGAATAGGATCTTGATGCGCTTGTTGAGCATCGCCCGAACGATCTGCCGGGCGATCTCTGAGCCCTCCCGCTCGTTGGTTGACGCGAACGACTCGTTGCAGAGCAGCAGCGCACCGCGCCGGATCTCCTCGGCAATGTCGCTCATCCGGCGCAGCTCTTCGTCGAGCTTGCCGCTCTCCATCGTGACGTCCTCCTCGCGCCTGTAGTGGGTGAAGATCCCCGTACACACGTTGGCGCGGAACGATCGCGCGGCGACGAACATGCCCGCCTGCATCATCAGCTGCGCGAGGCCGAGGCCGCGCAGCAGCGTCGACTTCCCGCCCTGGTTGGCACCCGTGATAACCACCAGCGACCTCCGGTCAGCGTGTATGTCGTTGCCGACCGTTCGCTCCTCGAGGTGGAGCGCCAGTGACACGTCGCAGACGCCCTCCGTCGTCAGAGTGACCTCGCCGGGGGGAGCCGGGTCGGGGAAGCAGATCGGCTCGCCAATGTCCGTGAGCCGCGCGTGCAGGTTGAGGCAGCCGAGATAGAAGGCGAGCTCCACGCGCAGCAGGGCGAAGAAGCTCTTGACGTGGTCGGCCGATTGGGCGACCGCGTTCGCCACCTGGTTGATACTCCGGCCACGGATATCGTCGAGCGCCTTGAAGCCGATCTCGTCGCGCGGATGGAGCTGGAAGCTGTAGCTCTCGCCTCGGCTCCCGAACGGGAGCCGCTGCCGCCAGCTGTGCGCACGCATCGCCCGCACCGTATAGCCGCGCCCCTTGAAGCCCTTACCGAGCCCGGCGCTCGCCAGGACTCCCCGCTTGAACTCAAGTTGCCGTAGGTGCTGTTCGACCGCCTGCAGATACTCGTCCGGCAACTCCTCCCTGAGCATCGCGAAGAAGCGGGTGAATCCCTCGGAGCGGAAGCTCCCCGCGTGCTCTTCCGCCACCTGTCGGAGCCGCTTGAGGACGTCGACGTGGAGCTTCAACACGTTCACGGATCGGCTGAGGACCCAGTCGGGTCGGTCGGTGCTCCAGAGCGACCCGAAGGTCCTATCGGCGTCGAGCGCTTCCAGCGCCAGCGCGTACAGCTGCCTGACGATCTCGGGATGTTCGAGACAGTCGGCGAGCACCTGCTGCCGGTAGAGAATCGCCTCTGAATCGCTCAGGCTCGAAAGGAGCGCGCGTCTCCCGGCCTCGAACAGGAACTCGTCTCCGGCGGCCATCGCCCTCCAGAGCGTCTCCAGCTCGAGATCCTGGGTCAGCACCTCGTCGCTTCCCGGCCTGGGCGCGCGGGACTCGAGGTTCCTCTGCCGCTCGAGGTCGAGGTTTCGCTTCGTGTACTCGACCGCGAACAGGTTACTGCTGTGCATCGCCTGGAAGACCTCGTCGCGCAACCCCGACTTGACCCTGAAGTCCTGGTCACGATGCAGGAGGAAGACCCTCAACAGTCGATCCGTTCCATCAGGCGGTGGTAGGTGAGCCCGTATTTCTCGGCGATCGCCCAGGCATAGGCGAGCCCGTCTGCCGGCTTGCGCAGCACCTTGAACGTCCGCTCGGCCGGGTTCTCGGGCACGACCTGGCTGACCATGCTCACCGTGGCCTCGCTGAGGGAGGCGATCTCGTCAACGAAGGTCACGTACACGCCCAGGCAGCCGAGCGCAAGGATCCTGTTCATCACCTCCGTGCCGACGAACAGGGCATCCTTGAGCGTCGTCGAGTTGAAGCTCTCATTCATGACCATGACGCTGCTCGGGGTCGCCTGCTCGAGAATCTCGCGCATGCGGACGAGCTCGTCCTCGAACTTGCCGCGCAAGGTCTCGATTTCTTCTTCTTTCTCGAAATGCGTGTAGATCCGGTCAGGCAGGAACAGCCGTGCCTCCCGGCCGGGCACCAGCAGGCCGAGAGCGGCAAGGTGATGAAGCTGGCCGAACGTGCGCGCGAACGTGGTCTTGCCGCCGTTGTTGGGGCCGCTGACCACGAAGACGCGCTCCGGCCCCTCGAGGTAGAAGTCATTGCAGACGACGCGCCGCCGGTCGGCCACGAGCTTGTTGGCGAGCGCGATGTCGAAGGTCTCCTCGGCTTCGACTTCCTTCGACCGGGCCGAGACGTGCGGGTAGCAGAAGGGCAAGCCGGCCTCGCGGAGGCAGCCGATCAGATCCAGATACGAGAGGTAGAACTGCACCTCGCGGTCGAACCTTCCGATCGTCTCGTCGAGATAGCCGCGGTGGCGCCGGCAGTACTCGTCGAGGCTCCCGAACACATCGGGCTACAGCCTCGCGACGAACTCGAGGATATGCGCCTCGACGTGGTTCATGTCGACGAACTCGGGCAGGTCGGCGAGATGGCTTCTGACCGCGCCATGCTTAAACCGGGCGAACGTCGCCTCCACCTCGGCGCTGTAGTCGGCCTCGCCCCGGTAGCGACCGACGGTGACCTTCCCGCCCTGAATATGAACCGCGTAGCGGATCTCGGCGATCGCATCCTTCAGCGCCCGCGTCTCCGCCGCGACCGACGTGAACCGCTCGGACACCGTGTATGCCGAGAGGTACTCGCGCAGGCGCTGCAGGCCGCGCGACCCGATCTCCAGGGAGGTCAGCTCGTCGGCAAACGAGCTCACCGCCTCGCAGTAGATCCCGACCGCATCCAGGAACCATGCCTGCTTCTGGAGCCCATAGTGCAGCTTCTCAACCTGCTCGAGGTGCTCACGCATCCGCTGCATCGCCCTCCCGAACCCGGCGATCGAGTCGTGCACGTCGGCCTTCTCGAGGTCGCGCAGCACCTCGTGGCGGTAGCGCACCTCCGCGACGTCGTGGAGCGGCGCATAGAAGAACGGCTTCAGGTCGTACTGCTCGCGGCCCGCGACCATGGCCTCCAGCACCTGGTCGAGGTTGAGGTCGCCGAAGTAGTCCGGTTCCGCATGCGCGTCGACGTCCGGGCTCACCGGCGCACGCTCCCACAGGATGCTCTCGAGGCTGCCTTCCCCCGCATGCGGGCGGGGCTCGAGCCGCTCAGGAGCGCCGTCCCTCGACGGCGGCGACTCGGAGAGATCAGAGCTCGCCATCGCCTTCCACCGACTGCCCCTTCGGTAGAAGCCATCAGCCGGTGACGGCAGTTCAGGCGGGCTTCATCGCCTCACCCATCTTACCCAACACCGGCAGGTCCGGAGGCGTCGGGAGGCCTCCGCGCGTTCGCGCGGAGGGCGCCTCCATACTGCGGCGGACGGAGGACCGGGAGGTGTTCGGGTAGCTGACCTCGTCCTCGCGGGTGACGAGCTACCCCTTCACCCCGGCGCCGGCGTCCGGGCCCCGCATGGGGGCCAGACGGTGGGGCTCCCGACGCGCCATCGTGGGTCCGCGAGACCCCCCGGAGGGAGAGGCGAGGCATGGCCGCCACGGCGGCCCACTGGCCGGTGCCCGCACCGCACCGTCGGATCGTTGGCGGGCGTGTCGAGGCCCCGCACGGCCTCCAGCATCATGCCGTGCGTTGCGCAGCGCGAGCGCGGTGTGGTCCGAGCCGGCTCTTGAGGCACGGCAGCGACTCCGCCAGCCAGCTTCCGGCGCCGGCAAGCGGCCGGAACGCAGTCCGCTGCGAGCATGGCGCACGCGGCAGAGACCGTCCCTGGCGCTCCGTCGTCGTCTCCAGGATCGAGATCGGGCACGGACGAGACACGCATCTGGTCCCGGAGGGCACGGGGTCGATCATGCTCTCTCGGCCCCATCCGGGCCTGCGGCGGGATGCGGAAGCTCCCTCGCCCAGGTGCGCCGACGGACCCACACGAAGAAGGGGATCGCGGCGAGCTGCGCTGCCATCGAGAAGGCGACGACGGCCGGGACCGACACGTAGGAGCCGAGCAGGCCGATGGCCGTGCTACCGAGAAACCAGAAGATGCCATACGCGGCCGTGAACACGCCGTAAGCGGACGCGCGCCGCTGCGGCGCGACCATCGGCGCGACGGCGGCGGGGATGATCGACTCGTGCACGCCCATGCCGACGCCCCACAGCGACGCGCCGACGAGCGCCGGCCAGAAGCTCCCCAGGAAGACCAGAGGAGCGAACAGCGCCGAGACCACGGTGAGGGGCACCAGCACACCGATGCCGGCGCGGTCGAACAGGCGCCCAAAGACGAGCGATCCCAGCCCGCTCACGCCCATGGCGATCGCGTAGAGGACCGGCACGAGGGCAGCCGAGACCGTCCCCGCCTGGTGGAAGTGCAGGGCGATCAGCGGGAAGTCGGCGAACCCGATCGCCACCAGCGTCGCCCCGACGAGATACACCCAGAAGACCCGGGGGAACGTTGCCGCCTGCAGGCTCGGGGGGCGCTCCTCCATCTCCTCCGGGCGCGGGTAGAGCGCTCGCGCGACCGCGAGGATGACCAGCATGATCGCGGCCGGCACGGCCAGCGCGGCGAAGGCGGTCCGGTACCCGCCGCTCCGCACGGCGAGGACGGCGG
>CADDYR010000237.1 GCA_902810765.1 Chloroflexota bacterium | reverse complement strand
TCCTCACGGTCGCGCTCGCCGGCTGCGCCCAGAGCGTCGCGCGGACGGGCTCGGCGCCCCACGGCACCGCGGCGCAATCCCCCGTCACCCTGACGATCTTCGGCGCGGGCACGCTCGCGCGGCCCTTCACGCAGGTGGCCGACGCGTTCGAGCGCGAGCACCCGAACGTCACGGTCCACGCCCAGTTCGGCGGGAGCGTGAAGGAGGTCAAGCAGGTTACCCAGCTCGGCCAGAGGGCGGACGTCGTGGCTGTCGCGGACTACTCCGTGATCCCGAAGTACATGTTCGCTCACAGCAGCTCCCGGGCTTTCGCGCGGTGGTACGTCGGGTTCGCGAGCAACGCCATCACCTTCGTCTACACCTCTCGGAGCAAGGGAGCGCGGGAGATCAACTCTCGGAACTGGTATCGGGTGCTCGCACGGCCCGGCGTGCGGATCGGGCGCTCGGACCCGAACACCGACCCCTCGGGCTACCAGACGCTTCAGATGCTCGAGCTCGCCGGCCGCTACTACCACGACCCTGGCCTCGCGCAGGCGGTGCTGCGCAACTCCCCGGACCGATACGTGCGGGACACCGAGACCGAGCTCCTCGGCCCCCTGGAGAGCGGGGACATAGACTACCTGGCGATCTACGAGTCGGACGCGAGGCAGCGGGGGCTCGAGTACCTGAGGCTGCCCGCCGAGATCAATCTCGCGGACCCCTCGCTGGCCCCGGAGTACGCCCGCGCCTCGGTGCACACCTCCAACGGCACACTTCGGGCGAAGCCGATCATCTACGCCGTGACCGTGCCGACGAACGCCGAGCATCCGGAGTGGGCGCAGCGGTTCGTCGAGTTCCTGCTCGGGCCGGAGGGCCGGAAGATCATGGAGCGCAACGGCTTCGAAACGATCTCGCCCGCGATGGCTAGCGAGCGCGACCTGTTGCCGGCCGGGATCAGGCGGCTGACGGTCCGGTGGCGGCCCGGTTGAGGGTATCGGGAGGGTCCGAGGTGACCGAGCCTGCGATCGAAGCCCCGCTTGCGCGCTGGGGCAGGAGGCGGCCCCAGGTCTTTTCCGCGCTCGCCTGGACCCTCGGCGGCCTGATGCTCGCGTTCATCGCACTGCCCCTCCTGCGCCTGTTCGCTTCGGCCTCACCGTCATCCCTGGAGGGGGCGGCGTCCTCCCGGTCTGTGCTCGGCGCGGTCCGGCTCAGCCTGCAGGACGCCGGTATTACGGCGCTGCTCGCCGCGCTCGGCGGCGTGCCCCTCGCGCTCCTGCTGGCGAGGAGGCGGTTCCGGGGGAAGGGGCTCGTGCAGGCGGTGGTCGACCTGCCGCTCGCGGTGCCGCACACGGTCGCGGGTATAGCCCTCCTGTTCGTGTTCGGCAGGAACGGGTGGATCGGCTCGCTCGCGGAGGGCGCTGGCGTGTCGTTCTTCGGAACGCAGTGGGGCATCGTCGCGGGCATGCTGTTCGTGAGCGCTCCGTTCATGGTGAACAGCGCGCGCGTGGCGATCGAGTCGGTGGATCCGAGGATGGAGCAGGCGGCGCGCAGCCTGGGCGCGAGCCCGTGGCACGCCTTTCGGCGGATAACGCTGCCCCTCTCCGCCCGAGGCATCCTCACGGGCATGGTGCTCACCTACGCCCGCTCCATCAGCGAGTTCGGCGCGGTGGTGATCCTCGCCTACTTCCCGATGACGGCCCCGGTCAAGGTCTACGATCTGTACCTGCAGCAGGGGCTCGCACAGTCGGCCGCTGCCGCGGTGCTGCTGCTCGTGGTGACGCTCTCGACCTTCCTCGTGTTCAGGACGCTTGCCTCGGGCCGGCTGCTCGCAGCAAGATAGAGCCATGCCGGTGCTGGAAGTACGGGACCTGTGCGTGCGCGTGGGGACTTTCGAGCTGCACGACGTCTCGCTCGAGCTCGAAGAGGGCGAGGTGCTCGTCCTGCTCGGCCCCTCCGGTGCGGGCAAGACGGTCCTGCTCGACACTGTCGCGGGCTTCCACCGCCCGCGCGCGGGCCGCGTCCACGTATCGGGCACGGACGTCACGCTCCTCCCGCCCGAGCAGCGCCGCCTGGGCGTGGTCTTTCAGGAGTACGCCCTGTTCCCCCACATGTCCGTGCTGGAGAACGTGAGCTTCGGGCCGCGCGCCCGGGGAAGCAGGGACGCCTCACGCAATAGGAAGGCGCTCGAGCGTCTCGGGATCGCTCACCTGGCCGACCGCCGTCCGGGCTCGCTCAGCGGCGGCGAGCGCCAGCGCGTGGCGCTCGCCCGGGCGCTCGTCACGGAACCCCGGGCGCTCCTCCTCGACGAGCCCCTCTCGGCGCTGGACGCCCCGACCCGCGACGAGCTGCGCGAGGAGCTGGCGGCCTTCCTGGAGGACTCGGGAACGGCGACCCTGTACGTCACCCACGACAGGGCCGAGGCGTTCGTGCTCGCCGACCGGGTGGGGCTGCTCTTCGACGGGCGGCTGAGGCAGGTGGGCGAGGTGGCGGAGGTACTTCAGGAGCCTCGGGACGTCGAGGTGGCCGCTTTCCTGGGAATGGAGGTGATGGGCATCGCGAACGTCGTCCCACCCCACAGAGCCGAGCTCGGCGGCCTCGAGCTGGTCGTCGAGGACGCGCGAGGGATCACCGGCCCGGCCGCGCTCTGCTATCGCGCCGAGGACGTGGTGATCCTCGGGGAAGGGAGAGAGGCCCCGAACGTCTTCGGGGGGCGCGTCGAGCGGGTCATACACTCCATACCCCTCTCGAGGGTCGAGGCCAGGACGCGCGAAGGGCTCGCCATCTTCGCGTCCGCGTTCGCGCGGGACGTCCTGGAGCGCGACCTGCGCGCGGGCGTAGAAGTCGTCTTCCACGTTCCCCCTGCGTCCCTCCGCGTCGCGCGTTTGACACCCGAAGTTGCGGATGGGTAAGCTACCTTACGAGCGGGCGGACATCTTCGCCCGCCGCTGACCGAGCCTTCCTTTACGAGATTCGAGTGCCGGACTGATGATTCGCGCGGTGGGGCTGAAGAAGCGTTTCGGCTCGAAGGAAGCGGTGCGCGGGGTGTCGCTGGACGTGCCCCGCGGCACGCTGTACGGCTTCCTCGGGCCGAACGGGGCCGGAAAGACGACCACGATCAAGATGCTGACGGGGCTCGTGCGTCCGGACGCCGGCACGGCCGAGGTCGCCGGAGTGGACGTCGTCCGGCAGCCGGTCGAGGCGAAGCGCCGGATCGCGCTCGTGCCGGACGAGCCCGTGCTGTTCGACAAGCTCACCGGCCGCGAGTTCCTGCGCTTCGTCGGCCGGGTGTACGGCGTGCCGGAGGCGGACGTGAGGCGCCGCTCGGAGGAGCTGCTCGAGATGTTCGACCTCGTAGGGGCGGGCAACGACCTGATTGGCGGCTACTCTCACGGGATGCAGCAGAAGATCGCGCTCGCCGCGGCTCTGCTGCACGAGCCCGAGGTGCTCTTCCTCGACGAGCCGACCGTCGGCCTCGACCCCGCGAGCGCGCGGCTCATCAAGGACCTGCTGCGAAGGCTGGTGGGCCGCGGCGGGACCGTGTTCATGGCGACGCACATCTTGGAGATCGCCCAAGCGCTGTGCGACGAGATCGGGATCATCCAGGCCGGCACGATCCTCGCCTCGGGCACGATGGACGATCTGCGCGCTCAGGCGCACGCGGCGGAGGACAACACGCTCGAGGACGTCTTCCTGCTCCTGACCGGTTCCTCGCAGGAGCAGGACATCGCCGCGTACCTCAGGGGCTGACGTGAGCGCGCTCGGGTTGTTCCGCTACGTCAAGCTGCGCACCCTCTTCCGTAGCACCAGCAGGAGCTGGTCGCGCTACGCCCGGCTCGTGTTCGGGGTCGTCGCGGGCATGGCGGCGTTCGGGGTGGTCCTCTCCATCGCGCTCCTGCTGTTCAGCTCGCTCGTCTCCTCCGGCCTCGTGAGGGAATCGCCTGTGCGGTTCACCGCGGCGGTCTTCACGCTCGGCGCGGCGGCACAGGTGCTGACCTCCCTGAGTGCGGCGGTGTACACGCTGTACCTCTCGTCCGACGTGCGCCTGCTGATGTCCATGCCCATCCGGGAGCGTACGATATTCACGTACAAGTACTGGGAGACCCTGCTTACGAGCAGCGCGCTGTTCGCGGCGTTCGGGCTGCCGATCGTGCTCGCCGCGGGCATCGCCTCGGGAGCGGGGCCACTGTACTATCCGGTCGCGGTCGCGCTCGCCGTGCTCGTGCTCACGATGCCCACGAGCGTCTGCATCCTGCTCGTGATGCCGCTGATGCGGCTCATCCGCGCGGGCCGCGCGAAGGAGATCATCGCGGTGCTCTCGGGCATGGCCGGGCTCGGCGGATGGGCGTTCTCGCAGTGGATGCGCGTGTCGGGTGGGAGGGGTGGCCCCGCGCCGGGAGACCTGTCGCGTCTGGCGGGCTCGCCCATCTTCTCGACGCCCCCGGGGATCTGGGCGGCCGACGTGCTCGAGGCGATGCGGACCTTCGACGTCGCGCAGCTGCTGAGAGGGCTGGTGCCGCTGCTGCTCGTCTCGGGCGCGCTGTACTTCCTCTGCATCGCGCTCTCGGCGAGGGCCTACGCGGGAGGCTGGGCGAGGACCGCTGAGTCCGCCCGTCGCGGGCTCGGAGGCGGTTGGGCGGAGCGGCTGCCGACGAGCATACCTCGCGAGGCGAGGGCGATCGCGGTGAAGGACCTGACGAGCTTTCCACGGGACCTCAGGCAGCTCGCGGGCATCGGCAGCATGGCGGTGGTGGCGATCGTGCTCAGCATCACCAGCACCCACGACTTTCCCGCCACCGGGTTTCGGTTCGTGCGGCTGATCCCGTACCTGATAGTCGCTGCGATGCCAGCGACCTTCACCGCGAGCGCCGCCACCCGGATGATCGGTGGCGAGGGCAAGGCGTTCTGGCTGTACCTTGCCTCGCCCATCGGCATCGGGCGGCTGCTCCTGGGCAAGTGGATCAGCACGTACGTGCTGGGTGCGTCCGCGGTGCTCCTCGCGCTTGCGGCGATGTCGGTCTTCCACTTCTACCTGCCCGGCCTGATCGTGGGGCTGGCCGTCGGTCTCGTGCTCTCCGCGGCGATGGCGACGTACCACCTGGCGATAGGCACCGCGTTCGCGAGGTTCGACTGGGAGAACCCGAAGAACAGCCTGGAGGGCACCGGCTCGGTGCTGTCGTTCATTGCGGCGATGTGGCTGATGATCACGAGCGCGCTTGCCGTAGTCGGCAGCTTTGCGCTGAGCGTTGTGGTCCCGGCCTGGCTCGGTGTCGCAATCTGCGCGGCGATCTGGCTGATCGTCGTCGGCCTGCCGGCCTCCGCCCTGCTCGGGATGGCGGCGCGGCGTCTCGGTCGGATGGAGTGGACTTACTAGAGCCTGTTATGCACTTATAGCTAATGGAGGGGCTGCCTGATGTTGCATCAGGCACACGAAGGCTACGAAGTGCAGCCCGATCAGCGTAGTATCGAGGCGCTCATAGTCTCTGGCAAGCCTACGAAAGCAAGACATCCAGGCCAAGCGGAGCATCACACGAAGGTCGTGTGCTATCGCCTCAAAGCGACCGGCCCCAGGCCAGAGTCGGGTCTGCTGATAGACTGCGTGCCAAGGTGGGAGGTCGGGGGCATCATCCTCCAGGTGGCTCCTGCACGTACTATCCACCGCCGACTGCCCTAGCACTTCCCTGAGGCTTGTGCTCCCGCTGGGGCGCACCCTCCTTGGTCAACGTCAGATACGATGCGCTGACATCACTCGGGGAGGCTTTTCGTGTCTCCCCATCCCTCCATGCTACCGCCCCTGACCCCTAAAGTGCATGGCAGCCTCCAGCCGATGCTCAATCCCTGTGGCGGTACTACAACAGCGGAGCAGAGCCAATCACACCGGCAGATGAGACACTCGGATGGAAAATCCAACTGCGAAGCGGGGAAGGAGGTATAGCTATACTGGATTGCCTGTGAGCTTCTGGTACGAACCGTAGCCGGCTCTGTCGAGGACTGAATTATGGTGGGACCCTTCCATCGCTTCCTGCTCCTCCCTGGAAGGGGGGATTGGGGGAGGCCTGAATATGACGCGAACATTCGTGCCTTGCTGCAGCGCCGTGATGGTATTACGCTGTCCGACGACGTCTTCGGTTACCTGT
>CADDYR010000236.1 GCA_902810765.1 Chloroflexota bacterium | reverse complement strand
GCGCGAGGTAATATCGCGCGGGGGCGGCGGGGGGTTCGTCGGGCTCGACGAGAGGGCCTACCCCGCCGACCTCGCCTCCTTCGCCACGCAGTTCCGCGACCTCCAGAAGATCCCCGGGCGCTTTCGGATGCCACCACCGCTCTCGCTCGACGAGCTCGAGGGCTTCCTCGGAGAGCACGAGGGCCGGTACGCCGTCCGGCTGATCTGGGGGCCTTAGGCGCCGCTTCGCCGGTCCCCTATGCCGTCACGGGCGAGAGATCCACCTTCACCCAGCCGGGCATCCGCCGGTCGAACGCCTTGTACGCGTCTATCGCGTACTTCGCAGGCTCCTCCTGTGTGAGCACGAGCGTCGGGTCGAACGCGCCCGACCTCACCAGCTCGACGAGCTCCGGGATGTACCTGCGATGGGGACAGTTCCCCATGTGGATCTTGACGTTCCGGTTCATCGCCATGCCGATCGGGAACGACCTCATACTGGGCGGGTACACCCCGACGATGCTTAGGGTGCCCGCCTTCGCGAGCGCCTGTATCTCCCACTGGAGCGCCTGCGAGGGCGCGTCTCCGGGGTGCCAGCTCTCCCCCTGCGGGCGCGTCTCGGGCGCCACCTGCTGCAGCTCGCGGTCGAACTCGGCTCGCTCCTGCTGGGCCTCAGCGAGCCCCGGCCCCTGGCTCGGATAGTTCGCGTCGACGCCGACCGCATCTATCGCCCGGTCCACGCCGATCCCGCCCGTCAGCTCCCGGATGGTCTGGACGGGGTCCTCCGTGTCGAAGTTGACGACCTCCGCACCCTGCGCCCTCGCCATGTCCAGCCGCGTCGGCACGGAGTCCATGGCGAACACTCTGCCAGCCCCGAGCATCATCGCGCTCGCTATCGCGAACTGGCCGACCGGGCCGCATCCGAACACGGCGACCGTCGCCCCCGGATGGAGGTCGGCGACGTCCGCGCCGAAGTATCCGGTCGCGAAGACGTCGGCGATCAGGATGGCCTGCTCGTCCACAACCTCGTCGGGCAGCTTGACGAGCCCCACGTTCGCGTACGGGATACGCGCCTTCTCGGCCTGCAGCCCATCGAACGGCCCCGTCTCCTTCGGGCCGCCAAAGAAGGCCGTGCCGGACTGGGGGCCGTTCGGGTTGGCGTTGTCGCACTGCGAGTAGTACCCGGCGCGGCAGTAAGAGCAGTAGCCGCACGCTATGGTGGGGCAGACCACAACCCGCTCCCCCTCGCGGAGGTTGCGCACGTTCGGCCCCAGCTCCTCCACGACCCCCACGGCCTCGTGGCCGAGGATCGTGCCAGGCCGCATACCCGCCATCGTGCCGCGCACCATGTGGAGATCCGTCCCGCAGATCGCGCTCGAGGTGACCCGGATTATCGCATCGTTGGGCTCCTGGATCCGCGGCTCGGGCACGTCCTCCAGGCGGATGTCACCTACTCCGTGGAACACGACCGCTCTCATCGTCTCAAGCCTCCTCTCCACGCACTCTTTCCACAAGACTCACGCGCTGGAGGGGCAAGATACGTACCAATGAGAGAGCCGGGGTCGGGAGAGGAGCCTCAGCGCGTCGCGGTGAAGCTCACGCGTCCCTCGACGGGTCGGCCCCAGCTGTCGAGGAATCGAAACGAGACGACGTAGGTGGTGCCTCGCGCGAGCGCCGACGACGGTCTCAGGACGACCTTCGTAGTGGTCTGTGCGGAGGGCCGCACGAACGATATCCCGATCTGGGAGCCGTCAGAGCGCGCGAGGCTCACGCCCACCGCGCCCGATCCGAGCTGGGACTGAGTGGCGGCGACGAAGGTGTAGGTCCGCACCGGCCGGCTGAAGTACAGCGCGACCGACGGCTGAAGGGACACCCCCGTCGCGCCGGAGCGCGGAGAGCTGCCGGAGAGTGCGGCCGGCGGCGGCTCTGTCGTGAAGGACCAGGAGTACGCGAACGCGGTGCCGTGCGCGAGGTCGCCGTCCGAGGAGTGCACGCCCTTGAACGTCACCGTGTACCTCGTGCCGTACGCGAGCTTGGCCCTGGGCACGAAGCTCAGGCTGGTCGAGTAGGAGTGGTACTGGTCCTTCTGAGGCGAGAGCGCGCAGCCGGCCACCGCCCGCCCGTCCGACGAGCGGACGAGCCGGGCGGAGGTGAGCTTCACCGCTCCCGTGTACCAGCTCACCGATACTGGGTAGCCGTACTGAGTGGGCGCTGAGCTCCCGTAGCAAGGAGCCAAAGGGTTCGGGTACTCGTTCTCTCCGCCGACGTCCACCCCGCTCTGGCCCGGCACCGGCCACCGCACCTTCGGCCCCGTGCGGTCGTAGCTCCCCCCGAAGTCCATCGCGTACAGGACCTTGCCCGGAACCCGGTACGACCCGAACCCTATGGACTGGGTGTGGGGGCTGAGGATCGCGAAGCGGTGGTAGATCGCGCCCATCCACCACTGCACTGAGGTGTCCACCCCTGCGTAGGTGCGCTGCCCGGCCGAGCCTATCCACTGCCACAGGATGTCCTCGCTGATCGAGTCGTTCCGATATCCGAAGCGCAGAGCGCGATCGTAGGGCGCGCGCCCCACGTAGTAAGGGCTGCTCGTCTTCGACTCGTAGTGCGAGAACTCGCCGGTGTGCCCCATGTAGCCCGCGTGCCCGGTCGCGGCCTTGTCGAGCGCCCACGACAGGCCCACCGTCTTCTGCCCTGCCATCTGCCTGTAGCGGTTTACCTCCGCCGCCGCCCGCTGCTGCTCGGCGGAGGCGGTGATCCCGGCGGCACGGGCGTGCGCCCAGGGCGCGGCGATGCACAGCAGCGCGACCAGCACGGCCGCGCTGCGCAGGAGGCGGCGGAGGGAACTCGTATGACCCGGGTAGGGAGAGAGGATGCGATTCACAATGTCGAGTTTACGCGCGGTTGCAAGCATTCGACATAGTACTTTGGTCCTCGTTTTCGCGCGCCGCCGTTGCGCACGTGCCTCGCGGGGGCCCGGTACGAGACGAGGCGCTGCCTGATCCGCGCTCGGCGCGAGCTATGCGCGCAGCGTGAGCGTTTCGTGACAGCTCCTGCCCTGATGCATGAGACTCAGGGCGTATCCTCGAAGATGTGAGGCATCCGGAGCAGGACGCCCCACACTAGATCACGAAATACCGACTGGAGGTAACGATGAACGCTCTGAGCATGGGACTCGATCACGCGGCCAGCGCCGCCTACTGGTTCGGCGGACACTGGGCCGGCGCAGGATGGGGCTGGTGGTGGGGACCGCTGTTCCTCGTGTTCTGGCTCGGCGTGATCGGGCTGTTCGTCTGGCTCTTCACGCGCTACTCCCCGCCGCGGGGGCGCGCGTCGTCCGACAGGGCGCGGGAGATCCTCGCCGAGCGCTTCGCGCGGGGCGAGATCAGCGTGGAGGAGTACCGCGAGCGCCTGAGCCAGATCCGCTAGTGGGGGACGCGGCGCCACCCAATCGCTCGCGGGGGTCGGCATACCAAAGCCGACCCCCGCAACAAGGCAGACAAGGAGGACAAGACGTGGGATCTCAGCATCGGTTCAGGTTCGGAGCGATAGCCAGCCAGGCGCCGTCCGGAGAGGAGTGGGCGTCGCTGGCGCGTCGAGTCGAGGAGCTCGGCTACTCCACGCTCCTCTTGCCGGACACCCTCGGGCGCACGCTCCCGCCGATTCCGGCGCTCGCGGCCGCGGCGGCGGCCACCACCTCCCTGCGCGTCGGCACCTACGTGCTCGCGAACGACTTTCATCACCCCGTTCAGGTGGCTCGCGACGCTGCCGCCCTCGACTTCCTGTCGGGAGGGCGCTTCGAGCTGGGTATCGGCGCCGGGCGCGACTCGGGCGGCGAGGAGTACCGGATTCTGGGCCTGCCGTTCGAGTCGGGCGGCTCGAGGGTGCGCAGGCTCGAGGAGTCGCTGGGCATCCTCCGGGGTCTCTTCGCTGGCGAGACCGTGAGCTTCTCGGGGAGGCACTACCAGGTGGAGGGCGCCGAGGTCTTCCCTGCTCCAGTCCAGCAGCCCGGTCCCCCGATCCTCGTCGCCGGGCGCGGCAGGCGGATGCTCTCCCTCGCCGCCCGATTCGCGGACGTGGTGGCGCTGGGCCTGCCGCCCGAGTCGAGCAAGGAGGAAGCGAAGGAGCGCGTCGAGCTGCTGAGGCAGGAGGCGGGCGACCGCTTCGAGCGCCTGGAGCTCAACCTCAACGTGATGGCCATCGTGCCGAAGGGGCAGGAGACCTCCGGCCCACACGTCCAGCTGCTGCGCTGGCTCGGCCTCTCGCTGGACGAGCTGATCGCGGCGCGGTCGGTCAGCCTGCTGATGGGCGATGCCGACAGCATGGCCGAGCGTCTGGTCCGGCTCCGAGAGGAGCTTGGAATCTCGTACCTCGCTGTGGCAAACTTCTACATCGAGCAGTTCGCGCCCGTGGTCGAGGCGCTCTCGGGGAGGTAGCCCGGACGCGAGGGGAGGAGGTGCGGACATGGCTGCTACGAGCGGGGATGAGAACGCAGGCGACCGCGGCGCGGAGGACGCGTACCAGGCGCTGAGACGCAACTACGTCGCGGGACGCATCTCGCTCGCGGAGTTCGAGGAGCGGGTGGAGGCGCTGTACTCCCGTTACGCGCCTGAGGAGGATCGTCTTCCGGTGCCCACCGAAGAGGTGCGGGCGGTAGAGCACCCGCGACGCGCGGTGCCGGTCAAGTACCTCCCGGTCGCCCTTGTGGTCGCGGTGATCGTGCTCATCGGCGCGAGCGGTGCGTTCCACGTGCTGCCGTTCGTGCCCGTGTGGCCGATCCTGTTCTGGCTGTTCTTCGCGGCGCGCCGGGCGCCAGGGCGGCGCTGACCGAGGGCCGCTCCGGCGGCCCATCGGCTCTCATGCAGGGATGTCGTCCGTGAGGTCCTCGGAAGATCGAAGCTTCCGGCCGGCCTTTCTCAGGTACAGCCTCCTGTCGGCTGCCTCGTAGCACGAGCTCCAGTCGACGCCGTCCAAGCCCCAGACGCCGAACCCGCAGCTGACGGTCGCGCCGAGCGGACTGAGAGCGACCAGCGCCTCGAGCCTCTCCGCCAGAGGCAGCCAGTCGGCGACCGCCGTCTTCGTGACGACGACGAACTCATCGCCTCCCCATCTGCCGAGCACGTCTCCCTCGCGCAGGTGTTCCAGCAGGAGTTGGGCTATATCTCGACCAGCAGCTGGTCCCCGGCCGGGTGCCCGCGGCTGTCGTTGACGTACTTGAAGTCGTCCACGTCGAGCATCCCGAGCAGCACGTACTGGCCGGCCCGCCTCGCGTCCGCGAGCATCGCGGGCAGATGCTCCAGGACGCCGCGCCTGTTCCAGATGCCGGTGAGTATGTCCCGGCGGCTGAGGTCCTCGGCGATGCACCTCATCGTAAGCAGCTCGAGCACGAGCGAGATCTGCAGCGCGCAGAGCCTCATCAGGTTGCTGTCGTCCGGAAGCTCCACCGAGCGGCGCAGCACCATCAGGCCCACACGCGTTCCGCGCAGGGTCAGCACCCACGAGCCGCCCTGCCTCACGCCCCACCGCGTCCAGTCCCCGCGCACCTGCTCGGGCACATTGTCCAGCCCGTACCATCGGTCCTCCACCCTGTCGAGCGCGCCGGGCGCCGTCGCCTGCTGAGCGACGCGCGCCTGCACCTCGGACACCCGCTCGACGAACGCCCCCCAGGGCTCGTGCACCGTCAGCGACTCGGTCAGAGGGAGCAGGCTGTTGCCGGTCTGGTACACGAAGTACCCCGCGTCGACGTCGAACACCTCGCGCAGGAGCCGCGAGGCAGCCCTGAACAGATCTTCCTTCGTATCCACCTGGGTCCAGTCGCGCGACCGGCGGATCAGCTCCTCGAGCAGCTCACGCTCGCGATCCACGCATCGCTCCATTCAGGACTGGTCACGGGGCCATCTTGGTGTCGAGCGGCCGGGGTCCCGTTCCCCCGCGCTGCCTCAAAGTATACCTGGAACGGGAGTCCGCGGCATCTGCCCAGGGAGCCAGCCGGCGCAATCACGGCACGTTCCGGTGCTAGAATCTCGTAGGGGCCGGCTGGGATCGGTGCATCGGCCCCGTGAGCACGGGAAGTGGTGCCGTTGCCTGATCCGAGACCCCTGACCCGGCGCGCGCTCCTGCGCCGGTCGGCGTTCCTTGCTGGAGCCATTGTGATGATGGGC
>CADDYR010000235.1 GCA_902810765.1 Chloroflexota bacterium | reverse complement strand
CCTTTGGGCCAAGCAGTGCGCAGATTGACAAGCCCGAGCGTCCGTGTCTATGCTGTTCATGGCAGCGGGCGCTGGGAGCACGTCTCCACGCCCGGCGGGGCCCGCGCCTCTTCGTTCGTCCATCGGGAGCTTATGACGCCAGCCATTCACGTCCAGAACCTGACCAAGCGGTACGGCGGCCGCGAGGTGGTCGCGGGCATCTCGTTCGAGGTGCAGCCGGGAGAGCTCTTCTCCCTGCTCGGGCCGAACGGCGCCGGCAAGACCACCACGATCGAGACCCTGGAGGGATACCGGCGGCCGGACTCGGGCCAGGTCCGCGTCCTCGGCCTCGACCCCGCGCGCGAGGGCAGCCGCCTGTACCGGAGGATTGGCGTGATGCTGCAGGAGGGCGGGCTGTACCCGACCACGCGGCCCGGAGAGCTCCTCCGGCTGTACTCGGCGTTCTACGACGACCCCGAGCCCATTGACAAGCTGGTCGAGCAGCTGGGGCTGCGCGACGTGCTCAGGACGCCTGTGCAGCGGCTGAGCGGCGGCCAGCGCCAGAGGCTCTCCCTCGCGCTCGCGCTCATCGGAAGGCCGGAGCTCCTGTTTCTCGACGAGCCCACCTCGGGACTCGACCCGCAGGCACGGCAGGACACCTGGGCGATCCTCCGCTCGCTCCACGAGCAGGGCAGGACGATCGTGCTCACAACCCATTACCTCGAGGAGGCCGAGCAGCTCGCCGACCGCGTGGCAATCATGAACGCGGGGAAGCTCGTCGCGCTGGACACACCCGCGAACCTGGTCTCGAGGTCACGCGACCAGTTCCGGTTCCGCGTGGCCGAGCCGCTGGACGTCCAGAGCTTCCCGCTGCCTCTGGAGCCCGAGGAGAACGGATGGTACTTAGCGCCCGTGCCCGCCAGCCCTCGCAATGTACGGGTGCTCGCCGAGCACCTGGAGGCCCGGGACGTCCGGCTCCTGGAGCTGCAGACGGGCACGGGCAGCCTGGAGCGCGCTTTCCTGACGCTCACATCTCAGGAGGCGGGAGAGTAGCATGCGTGCGACGCTCGCGCAGTTCCGCTTCGAGACCCTCTCCACTCTCAGGCGCGGCGAGGGTCTCCTGGTGACGATCATCATACCGCTGCTGCTGCTGGTGTTCCTCGGCAGCGTCCCGCTATTCGACTCGGATCGCTCGGTCGAGCTGCGGCAGCTCGTGCCCGGCCTGCTCGCGCTCGCGGTCATGTCGACCGGGATGGTGAGCCTCGGCATCGCGACCGCGTTCGAGCGGCAGTACGGGGTGCTGAAGCGGCTCGGCGCGTCGCCGCTCACCAGGCCGCAGCTGCTGGCCGCGAAGGGCCTGTCCACCCTGCTCGTCGTGGCGATCCAGACCGCGCTCCTGGTGGTGGTGGCGCGACTCGTGTTCGGCTGGGCGCCCGGAGCGAACCCGTGGGCGGCCGGGGTGCTGATGCTCCTCGGCCTCGCCGTGTTCGTAGGACTCGGCCTCTGGATGGCGGGCGCGCTGCGCGCCGAGGCCACCCTGGGGCTCGCGAACGGGCTCTACCTCGTGCTGCTGCTCCTGGGCGGCATCGTCGTGCCGGTCTCCGTGCTGCCGGGACCTATCGCCTCGGTCGTGCGCTTCCTGCCGAGCGCCGCGCTCGCCGACCTGCTGAGGGCCGCACTCGGCTCGGGCGGCCACGCCCAGGGGATCAGCCTGCCCGTGCTCATCGCCTGGGCGATCCTGATGCCGCTCGCCGCCGCCCGCTGGTTCCGCTGGGAGTAGCCGAGCCCGCCCTCCCTTGACCTTCCAGTAACTGGAGCCTCTACACTGCCCTCGGAAGGGGAGGTCGGCGATGAGGGACAGGCTGCTCATCGGCGAGGTCGCGAGGCTGACCGGGGTGCCTGCGAAGACGATCCGCCACTACCATCACGTGGGCGTCCTGCCCGAGCCGCCGCGGTCCGAGAGCGGCTACCGCCTGTACTCGGCGGCGCATCTGCTCCGGCTCCGCCAGATCCGCAGGCTCCAGGCACTCGGGCTCTCCCTCGCCCAGATCAGGCAGGTCCCGGCGCCGCGCGAGAGCCCCGCTGACCTCAGACTACTGCTCGAGCTGATCCTGGAGGAGACGGACGCGCAGCTCGCGGCGCTCGAGGAGCGACGGCGCCGCATACGGGAGCTGCTCGCGGAGGAGACACCGGAACGCGAGCCCTCGCCGACCTTCGCGGCGTTGTCCGAGATCCTTGGCGAGCAGCTGAACGCGGTGAGCCCGGAGCTCCTCGAGCAGGAGCGCCGGATCTGGGCTGCGCTCGACGAGTTCGACTGGCCACAGGACCTGCGCTCGGCATGGATCGAGCTCGCCAAGCAGTTCGCGGCGCATCCGGAAGAGTACCAGCAGCTCGTCAGCTTCGGGGAGCGCATGGCCGGACTCGTCGGAGAGCCCGAGGGCTCGCCCCGGGTCCGGGAGATCAGGGCGGAGTACGAGGCGTACGTCGCCGCCCACCCTCTGCCGCCCGCGGTGGAGCAGCTCGGGTCCCGCATAGAGACGCCCGAGGGCAGAGCGATGATGGAGATCGTGGCCTCCGTACTCGCAGCGCAGGCTCGTGGAGCAGGGCGATGATGGAACGGGAGGAGAACTCTCGTGAAGCGCGCTCGCAACTGGCTGTTCGTCGGGCTGATCGCCGCCGAGATCGCGCTCGTGAGGACGGGCGCGCTCGACCTTCGGCAGGCCGTGCTCGTCGTGGTACTGATCGAGGCCGCGCTTGCCCTCCTGGGAATATACCGGGCGATCTCGGTGTACTCAAGCTACCGTCGGAGCCGCGCGGAGGGCTTCGACTTCTGGCACGCGCTGGAGGAGGGCCTCGCATCCGTGATGCCCCGCCCCGTCGCCCACCTGGTGGCGCTCGAGCCCCGGATGTGGTACTGCCTAGGCAGGTGGCTGCTGCGACGCACGAAGCTGCGGGATGGAGAGTTTGCGTACAGCAAGCGCTCACCTTTGGGGTCGTGGTTACTCGTCATCCTGTTCGCCACACCCGCCGAGATCGCGATCACGGAGATACTCGTGCCGTGGGAGTGGCTGCGGTTGCTGCTCGCGATCGGCGCACTGTATTCCCTCGCATGGCTCTGCGGCTTCTACGCCTCGATGGCCGTCCTGCCGCACAGGCTCGAGGATGACGTGTTGATCCTGCGCTACGGCTTCACGGGCGAGGCCAGGATTCCCTACAGCCTCATCGAGGATGTGACCGCCGAGCGCTCTCGCACGCCGAAGGGCAGTGACGGGCTCGGCGTCGACCAGCGCACCGGCACCGCTCACTTCGGCGTCGGCGGCCGCACCGACGTCCGCATAGCGCTCCGCGAGCCCGTCACTGCCCTTCGGCACAGTCCGCGCTGCGGCCGATTCGCCCGACGCGTTCGTCAGGGCGCTGCGTGCGAAGCTGGGCTCCGCCGGAGCAACGGAGGACCTCTCACGGGAGTGCGCGGGCCGTTTACGGCGTATTTAGCGAGGACGCGAGCCTTTTATGCCGATGTTTACCGCGTCGCTGTAGACTTATGGGCACGAACTGGATCCGACCGGCCATCAACCCGACACCATCAGACGCCAGGAGACAGCCAATGCCCATCGTCAGCGAGCATCCTCGTGCCAGACAGGTGATCCATCAGCTCACCAGCAACTGCAATCAGGAGCTCGGAGACTTCATCGCCAGCTACGCCGACCGGCGCAGGGGGTATGAGAGGGCGCGCGAGAGCCGCCGCAAGCTCATACGCTACCTCGACGACGAGGATCGGCGCGAGTTGGAGCCTCAGGAGTTGCTCAGCCTGCTCGATGAGCGCGAGAGCACGGTCGAACAGCTGCGCGACGATCTCGCCCTGCTCGACAAGGAGCTCGTGCTCATCAAGCGCGAGATGCGCCGCGCGCGGCGAAAGATGCTCTCGGACACGAGCTACGTCGAGTACGAGGAGGACGCTCCCGAACAGCCCTCACGACCGGAGCCCGACCGGGAGCGCCGGACCTCAGCCGGCACCTGGGCCTGGGTGAAGCCGTGGCTGAGGAGCTTCCTGCCGAACTCGGCATGACCGGACTACTGACCCGCGGAGACCCCGGAGCTCCCTGATCCGCGCTTTCGCCAGCTCCCTACTCCTCTGTATCCACTCATCTCCGACTCCACCGGGGCCTCCGCGCTCGAAAGCGCGGGCGCCCTCCGGTCTTCCGGAGGGCGCTTCGTCTCCGCCCTCTTGGCCTAGCCCTCGTACACCGCCATCGCCTTCGACAGCCCCGCGCCCGGCGTCACGGCGTAGCCCTCCGCACGCAGCACCTGCTCGAGCGCCCCCAGGATCAGGAGCACGAACCGCTGCTGGGAGCCGTAGCCCATCAGGCCGATCCGGATCACCTTGCCCCTGAGCGGCCCGAGACCGCCCGCCACGTCTATATCGTGTCCCTCGAGCAGCCCCCTCTGCACCCGCGCCGCGTCCACCTTCTCCGGAAGGCGCACCGCTGCCACGGTCCACAGCACCCTGTCTGCAGGAGCCACGACCGAGAGGCCCATCGCCTCGAGCCCCGCCCTCAACGCCAGGTAGTTCCGCTCGTGGCGCCGCCACCGAGCCTCCAGCCCCTCTGAGCGCAGTATGCCGAGCGCGGCCTGAAGGGCGTAGATCAGGGGGGCCGAGATCGTGTGGTGGTACTTGTGCCCGATCCAGTAGTCGGCCAGCAGGCCCAGGTCGAGATAGAAGCTCGAGACGGGAGAGCGCCGACCTCTCAGGCGCTCCATCGCCCGCTCGCTCGCGGTGATCGGAGCCATTCCTGAGGGCGCTCCCAGCGCCTTCTGGCTTCCGCTGTAACACACGTCCACGCCCCACTCGTCCACGTTCACCGGGTGCCCCCCGAGCGAGGCGACCGAGTCCACGACGAGCAGGGCGTCGGCCTCGTGCGCTATCGTCGCGATCTCGGGCATCGAGCCCTGCGCGACCCCCGTCGCGGTCTCGCCGTGCACCACCGCCACGACCCTCGGGCGCTCGCGCCTCACGGCCTCGCGCAGCAGGTCCGGGTCCAGCGACTCCCCCCACCCGGCGGAGACGCGCGTCACCCTCGCCCCCAGCCTCTCCGCCATCTCGACCAGGCGCTCGCCGAAGTACCCGATCGTGCCGACGACCACCGAGTCCCCCGGCTCGATGGTGTTCGCGAGCGAGGCCTGCATTCCAGAGGTGCCCGTGCCCGAGAGGGCCAGCGTGACCTCGTACCCCGTCCGGAACGCCTCCCTCAGGCCGTCCTGCACATCGGCGAGTATCTCCAGCAGCGCCGGATCCAGGTGGCCGAGGGGCGGCCTGGTCATCGCCCTCAGCACCTCGGGGTCAAGCTCGCTCGGCCCCGGACCCAGGAGCAGCCTGCGCGGCAGCACCCCGGTCGCGGTAATCTCCTCGGTCACGCTCATCACGTAGTCCTCCTCTTGATTTCGAGTCGCCTCCCACTGATCGAGAGGTCCAGCAGCTCCATCGGATGCAGGACCTCGAGCTCGTGGCCCAGCTCGCGGGCGCTCGCCTGTAACTGGAGCGAGCAGCCGGGGTTGGCGCTCGCCACGACCTCCGCGCCCGTGGCGATCAGGTTCCCCGCCTTGCGCCGCCCCAGCTCCCTCGCGGGGCCCGGCTCCACGAGGTTGTATATCCCCGCGCTCCCGCAGCAGATCTCGGCCTCACCCACGGATAGGAGCTCCACGCCGGGGATGCCCCTCAGCAGCTCGCGGGGCTGGGAGCGGATGCCCTGGGCGTGGGCCAGGTGGCAGGCGTCGTGGTAGGCGACCCGGAGCTCGAGGGGGTGGCGCGGAGCCACCGGCCCCAGCTCGCACAGCAGCTCCGAGACGTCGCGCACCCTCTCGGAGAACCTCAGGGCGCGCTCGGCGTACTCGGGGTCGTCGGCGAGCAGCAGCCCGTACTCCTTCATGCTCGAGCCACAGCCCGCGGAGTTCACCACCATGTAGTCCAGGTCGTCCCGATCGAACCGATCAATCAGCCGGCGCGCCAGCGCCCTGGCCTCCTGCTCCCGACCGGCGTGCACGCTCAGCGCGCCGCAGCAGCCCTGTGCCCGGGGCGCGTACACCTCGCAGCCCTCCGCGGCGAGCACCCGGGCGGTCGCGGCGTTCACGTGCGGGAAGAACGCGCGCTGCACGCAGCCCGTGAGCA